>JASFUR010000307.1:0-4544 GCA_050050215.1 Gemmatimonadota bacterium | reverse complement strand
CGCGATGCACCGTGGTCGCGAAGCGCGCTCCCAGCGCGCTCGCGAACTCGCTCTCCTCCTCCGACTCGAGGTCCCCGTCCAAGTCGACCGAGGGAGCCCAGAACGCAGCGTAACCCACGTCTCTCCCGCCTATCGTCCCGTCGCCGGCGACGAGGAATCCCGTCAGGCTCTTGGCGAACGGGCTGTAGGTCGTGAGAGGCCGGGTGGGGGTCCAAGTCAGGGGCTCGGCATGCTGCTCGTTCCACTGCCCGATAGGAGTGAGAAAGCGACCCAGCCGAACCCGCAGTGCCCGGTCTGCGGTGTACTCGAGATAGAGGCGCTCCGGAACGATCCATTGATCGGTCTCGCGCCCCGTCCACGTCTCCGACGTGCGCTTGGCCATGTCCAGCTCGACGAAGTAGCTTGTCCTCGTCGAGAGCTGTCCCCACCCGAGAAGAGCCGCCGAAAGCTCGCTGACCTCGAAACCCTCCACGGCCTCGGGTCGATCGAGCTGACCCATTGTGATCGAGGCGTACCCGCCCCACTGGAAGGGGCCATCGCCAACGACGGGCGGAGCCGGAAGCTGGGCCGCCACGGGCCGGGCGATGGCCAAGAACATGGCCACGAAGCCGGCCGTGACCCTCGCGCGACAAACCGGCTTCGGTTGGCGCATCGTGGGAGTGGAGGGGCGCTCGGGCCTTCGCTGCACCGTGCCTGATCCTCGGAATGGGGGCCCGTCGTGAGTCGGCCGTGGGTCGGATCCCTGGCCGGACGCCTGGCCCTCCTGCTCGCCGGGCTCATCGTCGTAGGGACCGTGGCCGTCGTCGTGCGCGAATATGGGGTGGGGGAGGCCAGGGAGGTAGACGAGGCCGAGGCTGCCCTCGACGTCCGGGCGGGGTTCGCTGCCGACCGTCTCCAGCGCGCCCTCGCGGAGCGGCGGCGCCTGGTCACACTGTGGGCGGAGTTGGAGACCTCGCAGGATCTGGGCGTGGACGACATCGACAAGCGGGTGTCCCTCTCCTTGGCCGATCTCGTCTCGATGCTGGGCGACCGGACGGACGCTGTGGCCGGGCGCACCGGTGGAGCGCTCCTGTCGGCTTCCGACCCGGCGCGCCTCGAGCATCTCTCCAAGGACGACCTGCCGTCCTATGCGGCGATGGCGCTCGATGCCTCCACGACCGGCGTCGGCATCGTGGCGGGACCCGACGACGGGGCCGTCGTCGCCACCGAGAACGTGCGGAGCCAGGTGGACGGTGAGGTCCTCGGCCGGATCGTCCTGTGGACGCCGCTGCGTTCCTTCCTCGCCTCCGCGATCCCACTCGAGCTGGGAACGGTGGAGGTCGTCGCGCAGAACGGGTCCGCGCTCGCCCGGGGGGACGACATCACCGGTCCGTCCGACGCGTACCTGTGGGGAGAGCGCTCGGTCGAGACGGTCGCGGGCCGCCTCGTCGTCCGCGTGGGACAATCGCGCGCTGAAGTCGTCGACGACGTGCGTGCTGCGGGTCGTCAGCTGCTCGTCCTGGCCGCCGTGTTCCTGCTGCTCGCGCTCCCCACCATGCTTCTGGTGGTCCAATCGGCGACCTCCGGCCTCGGTCGCCTGACCCGTGCCGCCCAGGAGCTGGACGCGCGCGACCCGGGGCCGCTCCCGACCGCTTCGGCCTGGGCGCCGAGCGAAGTACGTGTGCTCGGCGAGGCGATGGGGAGCATGGTCGAGCGGCTCCGGGACGCTCGTGAGGAGCTCGCGCGAACCGAGTCGCTGGCCGCCGTCGGCGTGCTGACGAAGAGCCTCGCGCACGAGATCCGGACTCCGCTCTCCGTGCTGCGGGCGGGGACGGAGATGCTGCAGCGATCCTCGCAGAGCGAACGGGACCGAGAGGTGAGTGAGATGCTCCAGGCCGAGGTCGAGCGGCTCTCTCGCCTCGTCGACGACCTTCTCGTCTTCGGTCGTCCTTCGCCGCCCGCGCCGATCGACATGGATCTCGCCGAGACGGCCGCGTCCGCCGTGGAGGCTCTCGAGGTCGACGCGGCCCAGAATGGGGTCTCCATCGAGTTCCTCGGAGACCGCACACCGTTGCGGGCCGATCCCGATCAGCTCCGACAGGTCGCAGTGAACCTCATCTCCAACGCGGTCCGGGCGTGCGAGCGCGGGGGGTCGGTCGTCGTCCGCTCGCGGCTCTCGGACGGACGGGCCGTGCTCGAGGTCGAAGACGACGGCGTAGGAATCCCTGCCGAGAACCTCGACGCGATCTGGAAGCCGCTCATGACGACGCATCGGTCCGGGAACGGGCTGGGCCTTCCCATCGTGCGGCAGTTGGTGGAAGCTCATGGCGGTACCGTGGAGGTGGAAAGCGTCGTCGACAGCGGAACGCGCATGACCGTGAGCCTGCCGAGCGACGCCGCGACGGAGAAGTCATGAGCGAGACGGTGCTCGTCGTCGACGACGAGCCACGCATCCGACGCATCGTCGAGCTGGCCCTGGGGGAGCGAGGTTACCAGGTCCTCACGGCCGAGAGCGCGGAGGACGCACTCGATCTGCTCGAGACGGAGCCGGTGAATGTGGTCGTCACGGACCTGCAGCTTCCCGGCCGCTCCGGCCTCGAGCTCCTGGCCGACATGAGTCGCGACCGACCCGCGCTTCCGGTGATCCTGATTACCGCGTTCGGCACCGTCGAGACCGCCGTCGAGGCCATCAAGGCGGGGGCGTTCGACTACGTGCTGAAGCCTTTCAGCGTCGAGGAGCTGGAAGCCCTCGTCGAGCGGGCGCTCGAGGCGAGCCAGACGCCGGAGGCGGTCGCCGAAGCGTCGGGCGCCACGGAGCTCGGCATGGTCGCCGAGAGTCCCGCCATGAAGAGGGTCGTCGAGTTGGTCGCACAGGTCGCTCCAGCCCCGACGACCGTGCTCGTGACCGGTGAGACCGGAGTCGGGAAGGAGGTCGTGGCGCGTGCCGTGCACCGTGCGTCGGGACGGAGCGAGCGGCCGTTCATCGCCGTGAACTGTGCGGCGATTCCGACCGAGCTGCTGGAGGCCGAGCTCTTCGGCGTCTCGAGAGGCGCGTATACGGGCGCCGTGAAGGATCGGCCGGGAAAGCTCGAGGTCGCGGATGGGGGCACGCTCTTTCTCGACGAGATCGGCGACATGCCCGCGGCTCTCCAGCCCAAGCTGCTCCGTGTGCTGCAGGAGGGAGCGGTCGAGCGTCTCGGGTCGAGCACGCCTCGCGAGGTCGACGTCCGGATCGTCGCCGCCACCCATCAGGACCTGGATGCGCTGGTCCGCGACGGGCGGTTCAGGGAAGACCTCTACTACCGCATCAACGTCTTCCCCATCGAGGTCGCGCCGCTGCGGGAGCGGCCGGAGGACCTCCCTGCGCTGGCCGAGCAGGCCCTCGCACGGCTGGCGGCACGGCTCGGCACCGCGGCGCGGCTCGCTCCTGCCGCGCTCGAGTCTCTGACGAGCTACCCGTGGCCCGGTAACGTCCGTGAGCTCATCAACGTCTTGGAGCGCGCGGTGCTCCTCTCCCGGGGCGGGACCATCGAGACCGTCGACCTGCCCTCGAGGACACCCAGATCGGCCAATGAGGCGAAGACCGGAGAAGTGGTGGCGCTCAGCGACGCGGTGTCGAGGGCCGAGCGGCTCGCGATCCAGGCCGCACTCGAACGCACCGGCGACAACAAGGCGCAGGCCGCCCGGCTGCTCGGTGTGAGCGTCCGGACGCTCTTCTACAAGCTGGAGAAGCTCGGCCTCAAGTAGGCCGCCGGTGCCCCCGCCATCCGACGGCGTCAGGGAGAGACCGTGACGGTTCCGTTCAGCGTGTCGTAGGACGTGTGGTATTCGTACATGGGCCCGGTGGACTGCCCACCGATCCAATGGCCGTCCTCGGCGAACGTGGCTCCGTGCTGGCTGCAGACGAAATCCGTGCCGTTCCAGGAGATGGATCCGCCCTGGTGTGGGCAGATGAGCGACAGCGCGAGGTAGTTGCCGCCGCCCGCGTTCACCAGCGCGATCGGGACGTCGGTGCCGCGAAGGCGCGCGACGCCATCGACCGTATCGAGCTCCGGATAGTCGGACAGGCTCACGGTCAGGTCGGTGGTGAGCTGGGGTGCGACCGGTGACGGCACGGAGCACGAGCCGGCGAGAGCGGCGAGCACGGCGAGCGCCGCAGAGCGGGTGAGGAAGCCGCGTCGATCCAGCGGCTGGTCCGCGTCGTCGAGCATGGGGAGACGGATGCCGGTGTGCTCGGTCGGTGTGCGCATGGAACTCTCCGATGGTCAGGGTGCCTGGACCGCCGCCGCCGCCCACCCGACCGCGTCGTCGTCGCTGTGGAAGACCCGGGTCGGATCGACGACGACCGCCCCGCCGACGATCTCGACCGCGAGCCGGTCCATGTTCCGGGTGGCTCTGCCCTTCTGGAACTCACCGAGGGGCGAGTATTCGGAGTGATGCTTCGTGCACTGGAAGATCCCCTTTTTGTCACGCCACCTGAGCATGGAGCGCTGGTGGGGACATGACAGGGCGAAGGCCGCGATCGTGCCCTCGTGACGTACGAGAATGAGCTCGTTGTCCCGGTC
>JASFUR010000306.1:0-4550 GCA_050050215.1 Gemmatimonadota bacterium | reverse complement strand
GTCACCCATGAAGCGCGCGAAGGTGGAGCCGTCGTTGCGCTCGTGGGTACCATTCCAGATCGGCATGACGAGCATCCGTCCGCTCTTTCTCAGGAAGTCGGCCACCTTGAGGTCGAACCCGAGCAGGCTCGCGTCGTCGCGAGCATTGAGCGCGTTCATCCCACCGAACCACACGATCGTCTGGTAGGGCGGCTCGACGCCTTCGGGCGGAAGCAGCAGGACGGGCAGATCCTCTTCGGAGTACGGCGCGTCGACCTCCGCACGCAGGACCCGGGTTCCGTCGGGAAGCTCGATCGGTGCCTCGTCCACGCGGATCGGCCCCCTGGCATAGCGCGACATCTGGTCCAGCAGCGCGAGCGCATCGTCGGAGAGGGGCTCGATCGACTCGTAGTCGGGAAACGAGACGTCGATCGAGGCCAACAGCGACGGATCCGGATCGCCGTTCGGATACGTGGCGAGGCGAAAGCCCTGGGACGGGCGCCGGCTCCACGGCGAGGCGGACGAGGCCAGGGAGGCGTTGTACGCCGGATCGTCCCACCCCAGACCGAGGCTGAAGCGGGCATCACTTCCACGAGCCGTCTGCACCCACTCGGAGACGTTGCCGAACATGTCGAGCGCCCCCGCCGCGCTGAGCCCCGTCGTCGACCCGACCGGAAGCGCTCCCCTCGAGCCGAGATTGCTCTGGGCGGCGAGCCCCGGGGCCAGGGGCTCCAGGATCTCGACGTCAGGCAAGGCCGCGGCGGCCCAGTGGTAGGCGGTCGGCAGCTCCCGGCCTCGGAAGCGTGCATAGGCCATCGCCTCGTACCAGCTCACGCCGCCCACGGGATGGTCGGCTTCGCCGTCGGGGTATCGGCCGGCGATCCAGCCCGCCGGCCCGGGCCGCGCGGTCGAATCGACGAATCGCGCCATCGCCTGCGCGAGCGTCGGCGTGCCCTCTTCGTCGACGAATGGCTCCTGCCAGAACTCCTCGCGCCGGTAGCCACCGGCGTCGACGAACTCCTGGTAGTCGGCGTTGCGGACTTCGGTGCGATCGATGAAGAAGCGATCGAGCTCGTAGCTCTGCCCGACCGGGAATCCGCCGAGGGAGACCTGGACGTAGGTCCTCCCCGGAACGGCGACGACGTCGTCTCCCACGTCTTCGACGCGATCGAGGACGTAGTGGGACGGCCAGCGGAACACCGGTGCGGGCGCCCGCGTCGCGGGCCGAGCGAACGTCCGCGTGACGAACCCGGGCTTCTCGATCCGCCACAACGACGGTCCGCGAGGAACCCGCACCTCCGCGATCGGAGACTGCCCGAGCAACTTCCACGGGGCCTCGGGATCGTCGTACTTGCGATAGGAGACGGTGGCTCCGGGCGGATCGGTCTCGAACGAGACCGGCGCGGAGATCATCGGCCAAACGCTCTCGAGCGCGGGCTGCGGACCGAGACGCGTCTCGAGCTGATGAGCCAACGCGAAGGCGCCCGCGAAGTCGTTCTGCTCGATGCGTCGGACGAGCTCCGGCTGCGCGATCTCCTGCGCCCAGCGAACCTGCTCCCAGAACGCGAACCCGCGGTAGCCCGCATAGGCGGCCACGAGGATCAGCAGGGTCACCGCCGCACGACCGGCCCAACGCGCGGGCGCGGTACGCATGGCGGCCGACACGGCACCCGCGGCGCGCGCGCTGCGACTCGCTCCGAGGTCGAAGGCGAATCCGACGGCGACCGCGAAGGGAAACCCGAGCGCGAGCACCAGGATGAGCGTGCGCAGCGACGATCGGGGCAATCCGAGCGGCTCGAAGGTGACCTCCCCGATCTGCAGCAGGACCCATGCTGCGACCGCGTACGCCGCAGCCACCCGGAAGACCAGGCGACGTTTCAGCTCTTCGGCGAGGTCGGAAAGCCGGCTCATGCGAGGATGATATGACGAACGAGCGGCGTTGGCGCGCGGTCGGATCGGTCGGCGGCGAACGGGGGATCGGGCCCGGAGACGATGGACTCGGAGGGTCGAATCGGCGTCGAACGAGCGGATCCCGAGCGCGCGACCACTCGGCGCCGACCGCGCAAAGGCCGTGGAATCGCGGTCTCTTCCCCAAGCAGAGGACGAGGCCGAGCGAGTGGGGTCCGGGCGAGGGGGCTGGCTCGCAGGAGATCGGGGGCGCGCTCTTCTCCACGGGGTCCAGGCGGACGCGGCAGCCGTGGATTCGCTCAGTGAGCGGAGCAGACGTGCGAGCTCCTCGCGTCGCGCCATTCCGTCTCGCGCAGTCGCGGGCGACGGTGCGGGGGCGCTGTTCGAAGGATCCGCCGCCCACCTTCCGTCGACTCGGTTCGATACGCCTGACGCGTGGCCGATCCACGAGTTCGCGGATCGGCCCCCTGGCCGGAGCTCGAAGCATGAAGCCGCGAACGGCTCGATACCTCGTGGGGCCCGATCCATGACCACCCGCGCGGGATCCCGAGAGCCGCGCCTGCTCGGATCCCTCCCCTGCTCGGCCTGGCATGGAGACGTCGGCCGTACGCTCGAGAGCGCGGCCGGAGTGTCGTTGGCGCCCGGAGCCTTTCGGCCTGGCTGAACCCTGCCCCCTGCATGCACGGCCGACACCGGAGCGTGGATCACGAGCCCTCCCAGGGAGGCCGAGAAGCCGCGCCATCCCATCACTTGCAAACTGCAAGTATTTTGATACATCCCCCTGCGTCTTGCTGGATCCAGCCAGCGCGAGGAGCCCGATGCAGCTCGGTATCCACTCTCTCGGAGCGGCGGGGCTCGTCCTGGGCCTGGGGCTCTTCGTCTTCTGGTACGGCGGCGAGACGGAGAGACTCCGACCGGACGAGATCGCCGCGTTCCTCGAGCAGGTCGAGATGCTCGACGAGCCCGCGCGCCGCTTCCTGATGGACCCGGATCTGGTCGCCTTCCTGGAGAGCGACGACGGCAGCCCCTTCTATGTCGTGAATCTCTTCGACCTGCGCGAGCAGGCACAGGGCGTCGAGGGCCACGCCACGGCGCTCTCCGGCTCGGAGGCCCTGTCCCGCTTCGCCCGCAGCGCCGTTCCACTCTGGGCGACGCGTGCCTCGCATCCCCTGCTGGTCGCCACGCCCATGCCGTCGCTGACGGCGGGCTGGGACCGCATCACCGTGGTCCGATTCCGCAGCCGCCGCGACTGGATCGCCATGGCGATCGATGAGCGCTTCCTCGCGGCCCTCCCCTATCGGCTCGCGGCGGCCGAGAGGAACGAGCGGATCCGCGTGTCCGCACGGGTCGTTCCCTCGCCGCCGACCGTCCTCGCCCTGGGCGCAGGCGCGATCTGGATGGTCGTCCTGGCCTGGAGCCGATGGCGGGGCGCGAGCCCGGCATGAGTCGCGAGCGGTTTCCCTGTCGATCGCACTGTCCGATCAACTACGCGTTGGAGACGTTCGGGGACAAATGGACGCTCCTCATCATCCGGGACCTGATGTTCAAGGCGAAGAGCACCTACGGCGACTTCCTCTCCTCGGATGAAGGGATGTCCACGAACATCCTGGCCGATCGCTTGAAGCGCCTCGAGAAGCTCTCCCTCGTCACGCGAAGTCGGGATCCCGAGAACGGAAGGAGATGGATCTATGCACTGACCGAGAAGGGCCGGGACCTGCTTCCGATCATGCTCGAGCTGACCCGGTGGAGCGCGAAGTACGACGCGCGCTCGAACGCCCCCGAGGCGTTCGTGGAGGCTCTCCGCAGGGATCGCGAAGGGGTGATCGATCGGATCCGGGCGGGGTGGACGGAAGACGAGGACGACTAGGCGTCGGACCAGGACGGATCCACCGCGATCACCCCGATCGCCGGCGGCCTCATCGTGGTCGCCTGCACCGGACCCGGGGTCGGCCACGTACGGATCATCGACGCGCGAGAGCCAACCCTTCGCGCGCAGGGTCCGTTCCGCGACCACATGGACGGAACGGATGACCGGCAGAACCGGGCTGATCGACGAGGAGCCCGAGCAGGCGATCCTGGCACGAGGGCGAAGGCGAGGCGGGCGCGATCGATGCAGCGCGAGCGGGACCCGGTGCGCGGCCGGGCCGTGCTACCCATCGCACACCGGGGGCTCGAACGACGCGCCCCGATGGGGGACGGACGAATGAATCTCGAGAAGCTCGGGCAGTGGGTGGCCATCCTCGCGAACGTCGGCGTCTTCGCCGGGTTCGTCCTCGTGGCATACCAGCTCCACCAGAACACCATCAGCCTCCAGTCGAACTCCGCGTACACGTCGAACCAGCTCTTCGCGAGCTCGGACATGTCGATGATGGGCGACACGACCTACGCCGCGTTCGCCCACGCATTGACCGATCCGCCGAGCCTCTCGCCCGAAGAGCTCGCCCAGATGTGGGCCTACTCGTCGGTCACGATGTTCTCCGCCGTCGTCGCCTTCGACGACCATGAGCAGGGCGTCATCTCCGAGCCGCACTGGCTGGCCGCCCGGGACACCTTCGTGAGCTACATCAATCATCCCATCGGACGGATCATCTGGGCGGCCCAGGCCGACGCCCTCGAGACCGCCGGAAACCGGGCCTTCTTCGAGTCCGTTCAAGAGCGCCTCG
>JASFUR010000305.1:0-4560 GCA_050050215.1 Gemmatimonadota bacterium | reverse complement strand
TGGGGATCCCCCGGCGCGACTCGACCCAGGACGGCCGCACGAGGGCGCTCCCCACAGCACGACGGCGGGTCCGGAGTATCCAAGCCGACAGTAGGGCGCTTCTGAGGTAGTCCACATCCGCACTCAGACGCCCCCGATCGGCCGCACGGTGAGCGTACAATTCCTCCAAATCACCGAGGACGATCTCGCGCTCGTGAGCCGGCACGACCACGCGCGCCAGCGCTGCGAGCCAAGCACGGGGCTTCATCACCCGGCCTCGTCAGCCAGCTGGTCGAGCAGCGGAAGGGCGCCCGACGCGAGGCTCTGGATGCCTCGGTACCAGGCGCGCAGCTCCTCCGCGCCCTGGGGCAGGATGCGGTAGACCTTCCTCCGGCGACCGCCGCGCTCCGGCGTGGAGTCGCCCAACCATGACTCCACCAGGCCCTTCCCCTCGAGCCGATCCAGAACGGTGTAGAGCGCGCCGGGGGACACACGCTTTCCCGTCTTCTCTTCGATCGCTCCGATGATCGCGGCTCCGTGCGACTCCCCGCGGAGCCGGACCACCGCGAAGAGAACGACCTGCTCGAGCTCGCCGAGTGCCATCACCCACCTCCCGTGTCGATAACTACAAAGTAGTCATCGCACTCCGGACGGCAAGAACCGTAGTCGCCTCAGCCCCCCAACACCTCCTGCACCAGCTCCAACGTCCCCTCGTACATCCACTCCCGCTCGGCTTCCGTGAGCGAGTACGGCGGCATGAAGTAGACGGTGTTGCCCAGCGGGCGTAGCAGCAGCCCCTTGTCGAGCGTGCGCTGCTTGATGACGTGCCCGACGTCGTCGAAGTAGCCCCCGGCGCCGCCGGTCTTCAGGTCGAACGCGGCGACGGTGCCGGTCGCGCGGGGACGCTCGGTCAACTCGGGGTCCAGCCGCTCCAGGAAGCCGCGGTGGTGCGCCTCCATGCCGCTGAAGACGGGCTCCGCGTCGTCGAGCAACTCCATCGCGGCCAGCGCCGCGGCACAGCCGAGCGGGTTCGCCGTGTAGCTGTGGCCGTGCCAGAACGTCTTCGCGGGCTCGCGGCTCACGAAGGTCTCGTAGACGCGGGTCGACGCGACGGTCACGGCGAGGGGCAGGAAGCCTCCCGTGATCCCCTTCGACAGACAGATCAGGTCGGGCTCGACGCCGGCCCGCTCGCACGCGAAGCGCGACCCGGTCCGCCCGAAGCCGGTCATGACCTCGTCGAGGATGAGGAGCGTGCCCGCCTCCTCCGTGATGCGGCGTACGCCCCGCAGGAACTCCTCCCGACACATGCGCATGCCGCCGGCCCCCTGGATGAGCGGCTCGGCGATCACTGCGGCGACCGGCCTCGCCGGGTCGCCCACCCGAGCACGCAGCCGCTCCAGGATCTCCCGCTCCCGCTCCTCGACCGTGTCGTCCCCGATCCAGGTGTCCGGGAACGGCAAGCGCTCGACCCCGAAAAGCAGGTCGCCGAACACGCTGCTGAACTCGCTCTCATCGGCGACCGCCATCGCTCCGAACGTGTCGCCGTGGTACGCGCCCTCGAACGCGAGGAACGTCGGCCGGCGCTCCCCCCGATTGACCCAGTACTGATAGGCCATCTTGAGCGCGACCTCGACCGACGTGGATCCGTCGTCGGAGAAGAAGACCCGCGAGAGGTCTCCGGGCAGCATGCCCGCGAGCGTCGCCGCGAGCCGCTCCGCGGGCTCGTGCGTGAAGCCGGCGAAGATCACGTGCTCGAGCTCGAGCGCCTGCCGGTGGATCGCCTCGGCGATGTGCGGATTCGCGTGCCCCAGGATGTTGACCCACCACGACGAGACACAGTCGATGAGGGAGCGGCCGTCCTCCAGCTGGATCCTCGATCCCTTGCCGGCCACGACCTTCAGCGGCGTCGGCATCCCCTCGATGGTGGTGAACGGGAACCAGACGTTCGGGTGCGGACCCTCTCCGGGCGTCGGTCCGTTCGCGCCGCCGGACACGGGGCCCTTCACGGCAGCGCCAGCCCCTCGAACGCCCGCTGCAGCGACTCCCGACCCACCGACCCGAGGGGCGGGATGCGACCGAGCACGCGCACGTCGCCGTACTTCTCGATCGCCTGCCGATTGCTCTCGTGCTCTTCGCCGTTGAGCACGACGCCGACGAGTGGAATCGAGCGCCGCCGCAGCTCCGAAACCGACAGCAGCGTGTGGTTCAGCGTGCCGAGCGAGGTCCGAGCCACCAGCACTACGGGCATCTTCAGCTCCGCGATGATGTCGACGATGAGCATGTCGTCGTTCACGGGAACCATCAGGCCGCCGGCGCCCTCGACCACGACGGGTCGGTCCGTGGGGAGCTCGGCCCCGACGATGCGGCTCACGTCGATCTCGACCCCCTCGATCTCCGCCGCCGCGTGTGGCGACATGGGCTCACGCAGCCGATACGTCTCGGGCAGGAAGCGGTCGTCCGGGAGGCCCGTCCACTTTCGCACGTCGGCGGTGTCGGTGGAGGGCGTCAGACCTGCCTGGATGGGCTTCCAATAGTACGCGTCCAGCCCGAGGGTCAGCGTGGCGGACGCGACGGTCTTGCCGACGTCCGTGTCGGTCCCGGTCACGAACAGTGGCCCTCTCACGCGGCCTCCCCCGCCGCCCGCTCCCGGAACTCGACGAGCCCCGCGACCAGCTGCTCGACGTGCTCCGCGCTGTGGTGGCGCGTCAGGGAGACTCGGAGTCTGGCCGTTCCCTCCGGCACCGTCGGCGGACGAATCGCGACGGCCAGGATCCCGCGCGAGCGGAGGTGCTCTTGGCAGGCGAGCGCCGACCGCGCGTCGCCCAACAGGACCGGGACGATCCAGGTGTCCGACGGCGTCGTGTCGAATCCGGCCCGTGCGAGGCGTTCGTGGGTCGCGGCGACGAAGGCCCGGAAGCGTTCCTGGTCGAGGCGCCCCGACCGAATCACCTCGAGCGCGGCCCGAGCCGCACCGACCACGGGCGGGGGCGGCGCGGTCGTGTAGACGACTCCGGCGCAGAAATTCACGAGGTAGGAGCGCAGCAGCTCGCTCGACGCCACGAATGCTCCCGACGTCCCGAACGCCTTGCCGAACGTGCCCAGCACGATGTCGACCCTCGGGTGGGCGGCGGCGAGTCCCTCGCCCCGCTCGCCGCATACGCCGATGGCGTGGGCATCGTCGACCATCAGGAGCGCGCCGTGACGCTCGGCCACCTCACAGATCCCGGCGAGCGGAGCCCGGTCGCCGTCCATGCTGAACAGCGACTCGGTGACGATGAGCGGCGGTGCCCCCTCACGCTCGACCCACTCGGACAGCAGCTCCTCCAGATGCGCCACGTCGTTGTGGCGGAACCGCACGGTCCCGGCCCGGCTGAGCCAGCAACCGCGGCGGATGCTCGCATGCGCGTTCTCGTCGTGGAGCACCAGGCCGCCGCGCGACGCCACCGCCGGTATCACCGACGTGTTCGCCTGATATCCCGAAACGAAGAGCAGCGCGGCATCTCGACCGGTGAAGTCGGCGAGCTCGCGCTCGAGCTCCTCGTGGATGTCGAAGCTCCCCACCACGAGGCGCGAGGCGCCCGACCCTGCTCCGTGGCTCTCCGTCGCCCCGACCGCTCCGGCCACCACCTCGGGGTCGGTCGCGAGTCCCAGGTAGTCGTTCGAGCAGAAGCTCAGGAGACGCTCGCCCTCGTGCACGACGTACGGCGTGCCCGGCTCGGGGACGTACCGCTCGGTGTGCCGCAGCCGCGAAGCCTCGGCCCGCTCGGCGAGCCGGTCACGGAATGCCGCGTATCTGTCGGGGGGGAGGGTCATGGTGGTTCGCGGGCCGCCGGACCACCTATAGTGGCCGGGCATGTCGTCCGCGGCCTCCGCGGACGTGTCTTCTCAGCAGTGGATCACAAAGGAATCAGATGAAGGTATTCACGCTCGCCGGCCGAGACGCGGAGCCGCTGGATCCCGCCAACTTCACCGGCCAGGGTACTCTAGTCAGAATGCTCGGCGTCTGTGAGTCCCCCACCATCAACGCGTATACGGTCACCTTCCAGGCGGGAACGCGCACGGCGTGGCACGCCCACACGGGCACCCAGCTCCTGCTGGTCACCGACGGCACGTGCCGCGTACAGGCCGAGGGCGAGCCGGTCCAGGAGGCCGGCGTCGGCAGCATAGTCGCCTTCAGCGCCGGCGAGCGTCACTGGCACGGTGCCACCCCCGGTGCACCCGCCACGCACGTCGCGCTCAACGTCGACGCGACGACCGACTGGTTCGAGAAGGTGACGGACGAAGAGTACGACGGCTGACGCCCGCTAGGAGATCGGCTCGAAGCGGTTCACCGGGGACGGCCCGAACGAGAGCCACGTCTGGACCACGGCGTCCTGGCCCACACCCGGTCGCGACCAATCGCAGACGCCGTCCGGGAAGATCGACTCCAGGCGGGCCCACTCCGCGTCGCTGAACACGACCCGGTAGTCGCTCGGGTTGAGCTCCTTGAGCTGACACTTCAGCACGTCGTTCGTCAGCGGCCCGCCGGCGATCATGTGCGGACCGGCGTGCGGCGGATACAGTTGGTTGCAACGCCCGCGC
>JASFUR010000304.1:0-4602 GCA_050050215.1 Gemmatimonadota bacterium | reverse complement strand
CTTCCGCTCACTACGTTCGCTCCAGTGAAACGCGGCTATACGCCGCGTCGCGAACCTCTGAACGTTATGTGAAACCGGGTTTAGGCCGGTGGTCGCGTACAGCCGTGACCGGGGCACTGAAGCCGTGGCGTGGTTGCGCGCCGGAAGGCCGGGACAGCGGGTTCGATTCCCGCGACGTATCTGGGTCTCGGAACCGGCGTCGAGGTTCAACTCCTCGCACGGCGCCCAGTGTCCGAGTCATCCTCCTCAATAGCCAGTTCTCTTACGTCGGACATCGCATGACCGTGATCGACGAAGTGAAGGCAAGGTTGGCGAAGTACTCCGAAGTGCGGTACTCGGAGACCGCGGACTCGATCGAGGTCCACCCGGTGGACGACTCGGGGTTTGCCGTGGGGCTATGGGTGAACGGCGAGAGGTTGACAGTCTCCTTCGAGGGTTGGCACGAGGAGTTCGACTCAGCTCGAGAGGCGCTGAATTGTGTCGCCTTTGGTCTCTCTGAGGAGTGTCGGCTATCGATCACCTATAGGGGAGCTGTCGCGGTAAAATGGGTCGTCGAGTCGCGCCAAGGCGATTCTTGGGTCGAGGACAGTGAGGTCGGGTTGATGATCACGCCGTTCTGGAGATCGCAGACTGTCGCCAAGAAGCAGAACCACCTTTTAGCTCGTATCGACGAGGATTGAACTAGGCACGTACACTTCTTGGGTCCGGCTTCACATAACAATGCGGTTTCCGGTTGCGCTCACTACGTTCGCTCCACAGAGCACGGCGCAAAGGCGTGTAGGCTGGTGAACGGGTTGCGAGGTCGAGCGGTGCAAGCCTCGTAGAGGAAGGAGCCGCGCCGCGACCGAAACCTCTGAACGTTATTCGCCATCGCGGGAGCAATTCTGCGATTGTCAGGAAGTACTGCGCCTTGGGTAAGGGGAGGAACGGCAGTGAACAGGGCATCGGGATACACTCTTCGAATGGCAGTCCATCACCGGTTGCCCCGGAAGACCGTCTCCGATTGGGTCGTAGGAATGCTCGCGACGGGGTGTGGGAGTGATGCGAGCGAGATGTCGCCGGACCTGCCCGAATGGTCCCTTAGCGCCATGGTGCTGGTGCAGCCAGAGCAGGTCCCCTCCGGGCGTGTCGCGGACCTCGCGTTCGGGGACGACGGCTCCGTTGTCGTGCTTGAAGAAGGCATCCCGGGGGTGGCCTCGATTTCGACGACCAATCGGCTCAAAGACGTGGTGGGACAACGTCTTGTCGTCATTCGTGACCCTTCCTCGCCCCCGTCCAAGGACTCGGGGGGGACAACCCATCAAGAACTCGAACTCCCCGAGCTGATCGCGCCCATGGAGCCGCCTGCGAGGGGTTGTCACCACTCTTCGTTGTGAATCGGACAGAGGGAATCGATGGGGGGCAGTTAGTCTGCGAGTATGCTGAGTGGAGGAGGGGCCCTACAGAGCCAGCTCCCGCTCCATCCCGATGGCCTCCAGGAACGCAGCGTCGTGGGACACTACGACCAGAGCGCCGTCGTACTCCTGGAGGGCACCCTCCACCGCGCGGATGCTGTCGAGATCCAGGTGGTTGGTGGGCTCGTCCAGGAGCAGGAAGGAGGGTGGGCGGCTCGCACCCACCGTGCACGCCAACGCCGCCCGGATGCGCTCGCCCCCGCTGAGGGCGTCCACACTAGCCAGGGCTGCGTCGCCGGTGAACAGGTACCGCGCCAGGGCGTAGCGGGACTCCGTGAGGTCGAGTTCGGGATTGGCGTCGCGGAAGCAGTCCAGGACGGTGGCGCCGTGACGGAGCAGGGACGCGCGCTGGTCCAGGTATGCGAGATCATCCGGTGGTACGCCTAGCTTCACCACTCCGACGTCCGGCTTCAACTCGCCCATGGCCAGGCGGAGTAGCGTGGTCTTGCCGGCGCCGTTGCTCCCGGTCACCGCCACGCGCTCAGGACCCCGCACAACCAACGTGGCGTCAACCAGCGTCGGGGTGCCGGCGCCGGGATGGGTATACCGGACGCCGCCCATCTCCAGCACCATGCGCGTGGCGTGAAGACCGGTACTGCGTAGGGCGACGCCCAGCTGTCCGCGATCCGCCACGCGGTCCTGAGCCTCGCCCAGGCGCTCCCGACGTTCGGCGATGCGCTTGTCGCCCAGGTCGGCAAGACGTCCGGTGGTCCCTTCCGCCCTGTCCTTGCGTATCCCCAGCAACACTTTGGGCACGCCGCCCAGGAGACGGTCGCGGTGCCCGCGCCCGGTGCGCCGCTCCTGCCGCTCCCTGGCCGCCTGCACATCCCGCTCCGTCTTCCGCAGCTCCTTGCGGGCATGGGCTACCTTGCGGGCGGCGGCCTGATGTTCGCTCCGCTTCTGTGCTTCGTACGCGGCGTAATCGCCTCCGTATGAACGCAGCTCGACGGGGGTCAGTTCGAGGATCCGCTCCATTCGGGCCAGGAGCTCTCGGTCGTGGGAGATCACCAGCAGCCCTCCTCTCCAGGACTCCACCCACTGGTAGAGCGCCCTTCGACTCGCTGCATCCAAATCGTTGGTGGGCTCGTCGAGGATGGCCACGTCGGGGTCGTCGAACACGAGGCCGGCCAACGTCACCCGGGTCGCCTCTCCACCGCTGAGGGAGGCGAGGGTCCGGTCCAGCCCCAGCTGGGCGAGGTCGAGCCTCCCCAGCTCCGACGTCGCCCGCTCGGCGACGTCCCAGTCGGTCCCGACCTCGTCGAAGTCGGCCGGGTCCGTGCTGCCCGCCTCGATCCGTGCCAGGGCATTCAGCCGCGGAGCGATGCCCAGGGCCTCCGCCACGGTGGACGGCGCGCCGGGCTCGCGGGGTCCGTCCACGGGGGTGCGTTGCTGCGGCAGGTACGCCACCCGGCCACTGCGTAGCACGGCCCCGGTGGATGGGCGCAACTCGCCGGCCAGGATCCGTGCCAGCGTGCTCTTTCCCACCCCGTTGGCGCCGACCAGGCCGACGCGCTCCCGGCCCAGCCCCAAGGCCAGGTCCTGGAAGAGCAAGCGACCGTCCCCCAGGGCGTGGGACAGGCCCTCGACGATGACCAGGGAGCCTGCGGGCGATGGCATGGGACTAGTCTACCCCGCTGGGTCCCATAGCGCTGCTGCCGGACGGGGATTCGGTCGTGGCGTGGGGGCTGGGGTGGGCGGGGCGATAGCCCCCGGAAGGCTCATGGCACCCCGGGCTGAGCAGGCCGACGGGGCATCTTGTCGTGCATGAAGACCACCGCCTGGATGACCCTCGTGTCACGAACACAAGACCTCTTCCACCGCGTCGGCGGCGCCCTGAACGCCGGGCTCTCCTCGCGCGATGTCGGCGACCTCCTCTGCGCGTCCGGCGTAGGCGGGATCCTCCAGCAACAAGCGCAGATCTCGCGTCAGCCGGGCCACCCGATACCGCTGCGGGGCGAGGATTCTGGCAACCCCGAGGCGGCGTGCCCGGTAGGCGTTGTCCGGTTGGTCATGGGCATGGGGGACCACGAGCATGGGACGCCCCGAGTGCAGGGCCTGATGGAGTGTTCCCGCGCCCCCCTGATGGATGATCGCGGCCGCCCTTGGGAAGAGCGCGGCATGGCGCGCGAAGTCGGTGACGAACACCTCGCTGCCCATGGCGCCCTGCCGGTTCTCCTCGTGACGGCCCGCCAGCAGGACGGCACGCCGCCCGAGTTGTCTGGCGGCCTCGGCGCTCACCTCGTAGAACGACCCTGCGGCAGCCACGGCCGACGTTCCCAGGGTGAAGACCAGTGGCGGGTCTCCGGCACCGATGAATCCCTCAAGGTCGGCGCTCAGCGTATCCCGACCGGGCCCGTTGTGGAGAATGGCCCCGGTGACCCTCGTCCCCGCGGGCCAGTCCCGCTGTGGTGGGCCCAACAGGCGGGAGAAGAGCCCGAGCACCCTGTAGGGTGAGTGCTGGCCCTCCAGGATGGGGTTGTCCCCGGGGGGGAGGCCTCGCGCCACCCGAAACTCCTGGACCGGTTCGGACCACTTCCGCGTGATGCGTTCGGTCTGTCTGCGGAAGGCACGACTTGCCAGAGTCGAACGGGATGTGAGTGCGTGCATCCAGGGGGCCGGCGCGGGCACGATGGGGTCGGAGACGGAGAAGAACGACATGGGGGCGAGCACCGTGGAGATCCAGGGGATGCCGCGCTCCTGCGCCACTGTGGGACCAGTGAGTGAGGTGGGGTGGGTCACCAGAAGGTCCGCGTCTCGGACCGCGTCGTGGAGGTCGGCGGCGGTTTGCTCGAGGCTGGGGATCAGCACCTCGCCGAAGATGACGTCGGCGCCGCGGGCCGGATCCATGATGCGGGCCGCGAACGCCCGGTCGTGGATGTCGACGTCGGGGCGGACGGGATGGAAGCTCAGGCCCTCACGCTCCACCGCGGAGCGGTACGCCGGTGGCAGGGCCAGCAGAGGATGATGGCCTCGGGCACGCAACTCTGCGGCAAGACCGAGGAACGGGTTCACGTCGCCATCGGAGCCGAAGCTCGTGAGAACGATGCGTGCCATCACAGGCGCTCCGGCCGGCTATGCAGCGCCATGACCCGAGACCGCAGGCGCTCCCCGGGGCCGGTCACGCGCCAGGACGAGAGCACATCCCAGA
>JASFUR010000303.1:0-4606 GCA_050050215.1 Gemmatimonadota bacterium | reverse complement strand
TCCCCCCGCATACGCGCGGTACGGACCGAACGGCAGGTACGGCAGCGCGGAGAACAGCGCCACGGAGAGCACGGCGGACACTCCACGCTCGAGCGGCCTCAGGCGCGACGCATCGGCCGGCTCCCGGCGACCGTGCACGACCGCCGCGGGGAGCGGTCCGACCGTCGCCCCGGTCTCGTCCGCATCGGCTTCTTCCAGGGCGAGAATCTCCCGAGCCACTCGCTCGTCGGTCGAACGCACCCAGATCACAGAAGGATGCAGCAACGACAACCCGAGGCCCGCACCACCCGCATCGTCGTTCTGGAGTCGATACGGAATGCCGGCGTCGTCCAGGAAGCCGGCGGCGAACTCGGCCTCGTGGCGATAGCGGTACTCGGCGATGCGGACCGCCCGCAGTTTGAGGTCGACCTTCTCGCTCATGGCGTCAGACGGCCTGTCCCCGGACCTTCTCCCTGTCCGGGCTCGCGTTGTAGCCCTCCGAGCCGCCCGGCGGAATGCTCAGATACATCCACTCTTCACCCTTGAGCATCTTTCCGACGTAGGTCATCTGGCCGACGTGGTAGCTCACGTGCGCCAGCGACCGGTGAAGCGCCTCGCAGACCGAAAGGGAGACCCCGCGGATCGTGATCGAGCGCGTCAGATGCTCGTCCGTCAGATCCTCGAGCGCGTCGAAGAGACACGCCCAACCGGCCTCCCACTTCTCGATCAGCTCCGTGGGATCGACCTGGCGGTCTTCGAACTCGCTCTCCCTGACTCGCCACGGCTTCTCACCGTCCGACGTGAGGAAGTCGGTGAAGCGCGACTGGAGATTGCCGGCGATGTGCCAGACGATCGTCGCGATGGAGAGGCTCTCCGACGAGCCCCGCACGACGAGCTCTTCGTGACTCAGCTGATCGATCGTCTGCTCGCCGAGCGACTTGTAGCGACGGTACTCACCCTCGATCGATTCGATGACGTGTCTTTCAGCGCTCATACACCTGTCCGGCCCGGAAATCGGAAGATCAGCGATACCACGACGAGTACACCCAGCAGCCGCGCCAGGGATCCGCTCGCTGCGACAACGTCTGTGAAGCGGGTCGGCGGCGCCAGCACCGGCCCCGCTGCTCGCTATCGCAGTCGCATCAACGCGTACCGCCGCACGAAGGGCACGTCGAGCTCGTTCTCTTCGACGCCGAGCAGGTAGTCCTCGCCGATCTCGTGGATCTCGAGTCCGGCGGGGACCGCGACGTGCCCCAGAAGCTCTCCTCGAGCCGAGAAGACATGCCACGCCGACGGAGCGGCGGCCTGGAGCTCGTACTCGGCCACCCAAAGGTCACCGAGCGCGTCGACGCGCAGATCCGAGAACGCGGGCCATGCGTCGGGCGGCTCGACCACCTCGAAGATGCGCGCGTACCACCTGCGGCATCGCTCATCTGGGCACTCGTCCAGCCAGGCCCGCTTCGCGGCGTCGAAGGCGCCACGTTCGAGCGGTCGACCGAGCCCGGGGGCGAGGATCACCATCGCGGGATCCCCGGCCAGAGTCCGCGCCACGATCCGATACTCGCCGTTCCACGCTGTGTACACACGGTCCGTTCCAGTCGCCCACAGAGGCTTCCGACCCGCAGGAGTGGGGAGGATCGTCGCGGCTCGCTGCCCTCGGACAACGGTCATCTCTTCGCCGGCGAGCATGGCCATGGTGTCGAAGATCTCGCCGTGCGCGTTCGCTCGCAGCAGGACTTGCGTGGCTCGACCCGACGTCGACTCCATGTCCAGGTCGCCAAGGTCCCTCAGTGGGACGAGGTAGGTGCCGTCGGCCAGATGGGTCACCGGACCGAAGCCGGACGCTGCCTGGCCCCGCTCGAGGCGAAAGCTGCCCAGGAGGGTGCCATCGGACGACATCGTCGTGATCCGTTGTTGCCGTATGTCCCAAACGCGGATCGTGTCACCCCGTACCCCGGCGACGTTGACGATCTGGCTGAACTCGCCCGGTCCGTCCCCGAATCCGCCGAGCGTGCGCACATGCCGACCGTTGCCGTCGAAGATCCTGATCTCCCGCGTCTGCCACTCGGCCACCACCACTCCACCGTCGCCCAACGTGTTCACACCGGCGATCGTGGTGAACGAGTATGCCGGATCGCCGTCCACGACTCCGATCTCGAGCTCCATCGCACCGAGCTCCGCATACTCGGGCACGCCATCCACGGGAACCTCGTTCTCCACGACCCACACCCCGGCGCTGTCCCTCGCGGTCACCGTCGGCGTACCCGCGTCGCGACGGTCGGTCCGACAAGCCGCGACTCCCATCGACACGAGCAGGAGGCCTCGGAAGCGGCGCTTCGCTGTTGCGCTCATCGCAGCCGCGTCAGCGCGTAGCGCCGCACGAAAGGCACGTCGAGCTCGTTCAGCTCGACGCCGAGGATGTAGTCCTCGCCGATCTCGTGGACGCGGAAGCCGACCGGCACGGACACATCGCCCAGGAGCTCACCGTCCTCGGAGAAGACGAACCACTCGTCAACCTGCGATCGCTCATCCTCCCACTCCGCCACCCAGAGCCGGCCCGTGGCGTCGACGTGGAGCTCCGAGAAGGCGGGGCGCAGCTCGGGCGGATCGAACGCTTCGGACGATTCCCGCATGTTGGCCTCGCACTCGCTGTTCCCGTCGCACCTCTCGATCCGTCCGCGCAGGATGTCATCCGCCTCGGACTGCTCCATTGGACGATCGAGATCGGGGACGCGCACCAGGAGGTCCACCTCCCCGGTAGGTCGATGCCTCTCGAGGGCGAACCGTTCGCTGTAGCCCACCCACACATGCTCCGGCCCGGCGGCCGCGCTCACCCGACTGCTGACGAGCGGGCTCAGGATCAACACCAGGGTGCGCACCCTTCCGTCCGGCATCGTCTGCGACCTCTCCGGTCCGCGGCTGATCGGCTGCCCCGGGAAGACCGACACCGTATCCACGCCGATGCCGGGAACGATACGCCGCACCACCTCCGAGGTCGTCGCTCCGGGTCCCGGCCCGCCTTCCGGGAAATCCATCGAGATCGCCAACAGCGCGCCGTCCGGCAGACGCTCCATCGAGCGCACGGTCACCTGCACGTCCGACCCCAACGGGACATCGTCGAGGAATCGCCCGTCGGTCGAGAACCTCGACAGACGTCGGCTCCTCCCATCCCAGACGCTCACGGTGTCGCCGACGATCCCGACCAGGCTCACGATCATCCCGAACTCCCCCGGCCCCTCCCCCGGCCCGCCGAACGAGCGCAGATGCGTCCCCTCGGCGTCGAAGACCCTGAGCTCCTGCGCTCTCCCCTCGGCCACCAGGATCTCACCGCCCGGGAGCGTCCGGACCGCCACGATCCGCGAGAACGCGTACCGTGGGTCTCCTTCCACCACTCCGATCTCGAGCTCGAGCTCGCCGACCTCCGCATAGACCGGCGTCGCGCCTCCGGGGACCTCGCTCTCGACGATGCGGATGCCCGCGCTGTCCCGCACCGACACGGTCGGCTCGTCGGCCTCACCGGTGGAGTCGGCCGAGCACGCGGCCAATGCGGCAGCCACGATGCAGACCAGGGAGCGCGGTCCCATCACCCGAACCATCCGTCGATCACGCGCCTCCATCACTGTAGCCGCCTCAGCGGAAGACGCTTCACGAACGGCACGTCGAGCTCGTTCTTCTCGACGCCGAGCAGGTGGTCGGAGCCGATCTCGTGGATGCGTAGACCGGGCGGCACGGAGACGTGGCCCAGGAGCTCACCGTCCGGGGAGAAGACGTGCCAGCCGGTCGCCGGGTCGTCGGTGGGCTCGTACTCGGCCACCCACAGATTCCCGAGCGCGTCGACCTTCATCGCAGAAAAGGCCGGTCGCATGTCGGGTAGCGTCAGATCGTCGAAGATCCCATTGAGGTTACGCTGGCACTCCTCGGTAGAGCAGCTGGCGAGCCGGCGAGCGCGGAGCGCATCCACCTCCGCCGGGTCGATGCCTCGCTCCAACCCGGGCGCCAGGATCACCATCACCGGAGCTCCATCCAGCGACCGGGCCACGACTCTGTACTCGCCATTCCAGCCCGTGTACACGCGGTCTCGGCCGGTCGCGTAGGAGGAGCGACGCCCCATGGGGACCGGTCCCATCACGGCCGTCCCTCTACCGCTGTCATCCGTACCCCAGGACACGAACATGTCGATCCCTCCGAGGCCGTGAAGCGAGTCCAGCGGCTGTCCGGCGGCATCGAACGTGACGAGTGGCTCCGGGCCCACGTAGTACTCGTCGGCGCCGTTCGCCGCCGAGAAGTCCAGCAGTGCGGCCAGGTAGGTTCCGTCGGCGAGTCTCGTCAGCCCGGTGATCGGGCCTGCGGCGGACTGCACCTGCATGTCTCCGAGCACGTCACCCTCGGTCGTAAACCAGGTCAGCCGGAACTGCCTCATATCCCAGGTCCAGATCGTGTCCCCAGCCAATCCGGCAAGAGGCGCTAGCCTCCCGAACTCCCCCGGTCCTTCGCCCGGCTTTCCGATCGTCCGCACGTAGCCACCGCTCGCATCGAAGAGTCGGAGCTCCTGGACTCCCCCCAGCAGCGACCCTCCTTCGACGACGATGATGCCGCCGTCCGGCAGCGTCCGAACGTCTATGACGCT
>JASFUR010000302.1:0-4669 GCA_050050215.1 Gemmatimonadota bacterium | reverse complement strand
CCGTGGTCGTAGAGGGCAACGACCGGATCCAGACCGAGAACATCGTCTCGGTCTTCGCTGTGCAGCGTGGGGACGAGATCACCTACCGGAACATCCAGCGGGGCATGAAGCAGCTCCTCGCGACGGGGCAGTTCCGAGATCTCACGGTGAGGGCGCGGGGCGCCGGCACGGACGCCGACCCCGCCGTGCTCGTCATCCAAGTCGTGGAAGAGGCCCTCGTGCGCCGTGTCGACATCAACGGGCTCGAGCACGCTTCGCCTCGGGAGGTTCGCGACACCGCGCGTCTGGACACGGGGCTCCCGCTCAGCCGGCAGCGCATCCTGGACGCGAAGGCCTACATCCGGGACGAGCTGGCCGAGCAGGGGATCCCGTTCGCGGACATCCAGGAGCGGATCGTTCCCGTGGAAGGGGACGAAAACGAGGTCGACCTCGTCCTGGACGTATCCGAGGGCCAGCGGGTGACCGTGGCCCGGGTCCGGTTCCAGGGGAACGAGGTGGTCTCCGACGATGCGCTCCGGGGTGCCATGACCGTGAAGCCCGAAGGCTTCTGGTGGTTCCGGCCGGGCTCGTTCAACGAGATCGACTACAGGCTCGACCTGGAGCAGTCTCTGCCGGCTCTCTATCGGTCGCGGGGCTTCCTCGATGCGCAGGTCGTCGACGACACGCTCATGATCGACCCGTCGACGGGCAAGGCGGACATCGAGATCACCGTCCAGGAGGGGGAGCAGTATCGGCTGCGGTCCTTCCGGGTGAACGGCAACTCGGCCTTCAGCGAGGACCAGCTCGAGCGGATGTTCGTCGAGCCCCGCGGCGGGATCCTCAGCATGCTCGGCATCGGCGGTGGCGAGCGGACCAACGAGGCTGGTGACGTATTCGATGCCGAGGCGTTCAACTCGGCACGCGAGCGGGCCCTGCAGCAGTATTTCAACGAGGGCTATCTCTTCGCCTCGATCAATCCGGTCGTGCAGCGCATCGAGCCCGAGGACGGTGGCGCGCCCATGGTCGACGCGGCCTGGGAGGTCGTCGAGGGCAACCCGGCGATCGTCAACCGCGTCTCGATCGACGGCAACGAGTACACGTACGAATGGGTGATCCGGAATCAGCTCACCGTGATCCCCGGCGACGTCTACAGCCAGGAACGCGTGCTGCAGAGCTACCAGAGCATCTCCTCGCTGGGCTTCTTCGAGACCCCGATGCCGACTCCGGACATCGTGCCCAACCAGGCGGGCGACGTGGACATCACCTTCCACGTCGAGGAGCGCCAGACCGGCTCGATCAACTTCGGGACATCGGTCGGCGGGGGAGTGGGGCTCTCGGGATTCATCGGCTACGAGCAGCCGAACCTCTTCGGCCAGGCGAAGTCGGGCACACTGCGCTGGGACTTCGGGCGCTACATCAACAGCTTCGAGGTGGCCTACTCCGATCCGGCGCTCTTCCAGAGCCTCGTCTCGGGTCGGCTCTCGCTCTTCAACTCGCAGGACCGGTTCTTCCAGTTCGCCTCCGGCGAGCGACGCAGGATCGGTGGAAACGTGCGGTTCGGGTTCCCGTTCCGGAGCTCGCTCTTCACCCGCGTGTTCGTCGGCTACGGGCTGTCCAAGACCAAGTACACGGAGAACGAGAACTCGCAGGACGTCTCGCTCTTCGGTCGGCCGGACGGAATCCAGAGCCAGCTCTCCGTCGGCATGACGCGCCAGACGCTCGACCATCCGGTCTTCCCGACCACCGGGTCGCGCCAGAACCTCACGGTGGAGTTCAACGGTGGCATCCTGGGTGGTGACGGCCAGTTCACGCGGGTCCTCACGGACGGCACCTGGTGGGTGCCCGCGGGGAGCCTCGGTGGGGACGATACAGGCCAGGGCGGAATTCGCCTGGCGCTGGGCCTCACGTTCCGGGCGGGCGCGGTCTTCGGCGATGTATCGCGATTCCCGTTCGACCGCTTCTGGATGGGAGGCGTGCAGTTCGGCCAGCAGCTGCGCGGGTACGACGAGACCACGATCACGCCGTTCGGCTACTTCCCCGAGCGGTCCAACGCGATTTCGGACATCAGCCGCCTCGGAAACGCCTATTTCAGCCTCTCGGCCGAGTACGCGGTCCGGCTCACGGGTCAGATCTCGATGAGCTTCTTCTACGATGCGGGGAACGTGTACCGGCGTCCGGAGGACTTCGACCCGACCCAGCTCTATCGGGGGGCGGGCATGGGCGTTCAGCTCGTGACGCCGTTCGGGCCTATCGGACTCGACTATGCATACGGGTTCGACAAGCCGACGCCCGGTTGGCAGTTCCACTTCCGCATGGGCCCCGGCTTCTAGCCCTGCCCGACCACCACGGAACACGGGAACAAGGACCCACGTGCGGACTAGGACTCACAGCGCGCCGAGGCGACTCATGGCCGTGGCGCTCGATCATTGGCAGCAGCCTCACCTCAACTGGAGTAGGATCATGCGACGCAGCCCGCTCGCGATCGCAGCGATTGCGTGTGTCATCGGAGCCGCGGCAGCCGAAGCACAGACGCCGCTCAAGATCGGGTACATCAACTCGCAGGAAGTACTCGCGAATTCTGCTGAAGCCACTGCCGCCCAGCGTCAGTTCGAGCAGGAGATGCAGGGCTACCAGGCCGAGGTGAAGCAGCTCGAGGACGAGCTCACGGGCCTGCAGGAATCCCTGCAGCGTCAGCAGCTCACGCTGTCGCCGGATGCCCGTGCGGCGCGCGAGGAGCAGCTTCAGAGTCGCTTGCAGGAGTACCAACAGCGCACCGCGCAGCTCAACCAGCTCGCCGAGCAGCGCAGGGCGGAGCTGATCCAGCCGGTCATGGACAAGGTGAACACAGTGATCGAAACCATCCGCGCGGAGGGTGACTACCACCTCATCCTGGATCTGGCTGCGGGCTCCATCGTAGCGGCGGATCCGTCGCTCGACCTGACGCAGGAGGTGATCGCCCGCCTCCCCGCCGCTTCCGACTCCACGTCGGGAGGGACGCGGTAGGGCGACGCGCGCTCCAAGAGACCAGTCATGGGGCCCACGGCGCGCGATTTTCGCGGCCGTGGGCCCTTTCTTCTTGAGCCGGGGGATCCGACATGAGTGACGGGAATAGGGGAGCGTCGACCGGCGGACCGCTCAGCTTGGCCCATCTCGCCGAGCTCGTGGGTGGCCGCGTCGAGGGAGACGGGAGCGTCGTCGTAGAGGGCGTGGCACCGCTGGACGAGGCCGGGCCGACCCAACTCGGCTTTCTCGCGCTCAGGCGGTACTCACGGCTCCTGGACGGTTGCGACGCGGCCGCGTTCCTGACGTCCCCCGAGCTTTCGGGGCTGCTCCCCGATGGTGCGGCCAGGGTCGTCTCGACCGAGCCCTACGTCGCCCTCCGCACCCTCCTGCGTCACTTTCATCCCGAGCGTGTGCCCGGAGCCGATGTCCACCCGACGGCGATCCTCGGCCGCGGCGTGCGCCTCGGCACGGGGGTGCGTATCGGGCCGTATGCGGTGCTGGAGGACGACGTGAGCGTGGGGGCGGGGACCCGTATCGGCGCGCATTGCGTGATCGGGGCCGGCACCGCGATCGGGGAGCGGTGCGTCCTGCACCCGCACGTCGTGACGTATCCGGACAGCGTCGTCGGATCGGAGGTGACGCTCCACTCCGGCGCGCGCATCGGATCGGACGGGTTCGGCTACACACAGGTGGGTGAGGAGCACCTGAAGATGCCGCAGGTGGGGCGGGCGGTCATCGAAGACGGCGTCGAGATCGGCGCGAATACCACCGTCGATCGCGGCTCCCTGGGTGATACGGTGGTCGGGTACGGCTCGAAGATCGACAATCTGGTGCAGGTGGCCCACAACGTTCGTATCGGGGCGGGATCGCTCCTGGCCGCGCTGGTCGGCATCGCTGGCTCCACGCGCATCGGCAAGGGCGCCTGGCTGGGTGGTCGCGCGAGCGCCATCAACCACCTGGAGATCGGGGACGGAGCGCAGGTGGCGTTCGGCAGCACGGTGATGCGTGACGTGCCCCCGGGGGAGACCGTATCGGGATCGCCGTCGCGGCCGCACCGGGAGACGCTCCGCAGACAGGCGCTCACCGGTCGCTTGGAGCGGCTCGTTGCGCGCGTAGAGAAGCTGGAGGAGCTCCTTCCGTGATCCGCCCCCGCTCCCTTTCTCGTCGGGGTGACGTCGGATGAGCGGCCCCCGTCAGCGGACGATCTCTCGCGAAGTCGGCCTGGATGGTGTGGGGCTGCACAGCGGAGAAGTGGGCGCGACCACCTTCCGGGGTGCTCCGGCGGGGACCGGCGTCCGGTTCCGCAGGGTCGACCTCGAGGGCTCGCCCGAGATCCCGGCCCGTCTCGAGCACGTCGTGGAGACGGACCGCGGCACCACGTTGGCCGCAGGCGACGCGCACGTCCGCACGGTGGAGCACGTGCTCGCCGCAGTGGGTGCGCTGGCGATCGACAACCTCGTCATCGAGGTGGACGGACCCGAGGTGCCGGTCCTGGACGGCTCGTTCGCCGACTACTTCGACGCCCTCGAGGCCGCGGCCCCCACCGAGCAGGACGCCGAGGCTCGGGTCATCCGCGTGGTCCGGCCCGTGACCGTGACCGGCGACTGCGGCCAGGACTACACGGCGTCTCCGGGGGACGGCCTCCGGATCTCCGCCGCGATCGAGTTCGAGCACCCCACCATCGGTC
>JASFUR010000301.1:0-4678 GCA_050050215.1 Gemmatimonadota bacterium | reverse complement strand
CCGTCCGGGGCGAGGGCTGGCCGCATTCACGTGTCGGGCATATCGTCGGCGGATACGCCCCACGGCTCCCCGCACAGGAACCCGTCCCATGCGCGTCGTCTCTGCCGCACTCGTTCTTTCCCTCGCCGCCTGTGGTGGCGACTCCTCCACCGGTCCGGACGGTTCCGACAGCTCCCTCAGCATGGACGTCGACGGGGTGACCTGGCATCCCGATATCGTGACGGCGCAACGCAGCAGCGGCGTGGCGAGCGTGGCAGCGGTCGAGACAGCAACGGCCATCGGCTTCTCGTTCGGTGTGCCGGATTCGGGCTCTGGTACGTACACGGTCGGTGAGATCGACGTGGTGGTCACCTACAACAATGCCACCGAGGGGTGGACGGCGTCTCAGGTACACGGTGGCAGCGGGACCGTGACGGTCACCACGCTCACCAGCGACCGCTTCGCCGGCACGTTCTCCGGCGTTCTTCCGGCCCAGTCGGGCCAGATGCCGGCGACCGTGACGATCACCAACGGGACGTTCGACATCTCGTTCTAGAGGGTCGCCGTACGTCACATGACGGCGGTTACGTACGTAATGTCACATCTCGCGCATCATAGTCGTACTTCTGCATGTTCCTGGGTGGTGACCGGAGACAAGGAGCGACTATGCGCCGAGATCGTGTCTGCACGTTGTTCATTCTACTCGTCGTCGCAGCAGCCCTTCACGCGTCGAGGGCGGCTGCGCAGGGTTGGTTCGTCGACATGGCGTTCGACCAGTCGTTCTCGTCGAACGACTACCTGCACTCGCCCGGAGGCTTCGCGGCCAGCACGGGCGCCGTCGCCGTCTGGGGCCCGCTCGGGTTCCACGTCATGTACCGGGACATCTCGGACGGTGGAGACGACATCCTCCAGGACTGCGGCGAAGCGCCGGCTCCGTGTGTCCCCGGAACGCTCGCCGTCTCGTACGAGATGAAGAGCGCCGGGCTCGGGATCTCCTATGACTTCGTCAATCCGACGGACGTGATGCTCACGCTGGGGCTCACTGCGACCAGGAACTGGCGGACGGAGCGCGTCGAGCATCTGAGCACCGGTGCGCGCTTCGTGAACGACCTGCCGACGAGCTACGGTTTGACCGCGTCCGCGCACCTGCGGCTGAGACCCTTGCTTACCGGGATTCGGCCGGAGTTCACCGTGTACTACGACCACAGCGGTCGGGGGCAGTGCCAAGCCGACGCGGCGTGTTGGCGGGGGCACAAGGCCTTCGGGCTGGCACTCGGCTTCAGCTGGGTGCTGCGACCGTCGCGTCAGGACTGAGCGCGCCGGGTCCGAGACTCCCTAGCGTCCGTAGCCCGGTCGGTAGTGCAGGTGGCAGGTCACACACGACTCGTAGAGCGCGTCGTTGAGCGCCACGAGACCCTGGACGTCACGGTCCTTCGCGGCTCGATAGGCGCGCTCGCCCGCGTCCAGCAGGAGCTGGGCGTCGGCCATCCACTGGTCCTGATCGCGGGCCCGATCCGGCGTCATGAGCAGGTTCGCCACCTCGGCGAGCGCCAGAGTCTGCAGCTGCACCAGCGCCCACTCGTCGCTGTTCGTCGGGGTGCGCGTCTCGATGTAGAAGACGGCGTCGCCCGCCGGATACAGGATGTCCACCATGAGCTCGCTCATGGTGCCTACGGGACGGGCCGGGGACGACGAAGCCGGCGCCGGAGAGGACTCCGACGCCGGCTGGGTCGCACAGGCAGTGATGGTCACGCCGGCGACGAGGAGGATCGCCGTCGCGGCTCGCCCGGCCCTCGTTGAGCGGCCTGGGCTCGTCAGCACCTACCAGGGCCTTCCTGGAGCGAGCGGCGCTCGGCGCCGTCGTCCGGCGCGCCCGTGCCCGAAGACCCCATGAAGAACTTGCGACCGTCCGGGAACGTGACGTCACGCCCGTTGGCTCGCTTGAGCGTATGGTCCTTGGCCCGGTATCCGTCCACCACGAGCTTGGTGCCGAGCGGCAGGCACTCACGGCGGAGGCCACGGCGCACGAGGACGTTGGGCGTCCCACCCTCGATCATCCACACTTCCGACTGCGGATCGTCGGGGGTGACCTCCTCCCCGTCCATGATCATGCGATCGACGGCGAGATGGATCCACGAGTGGGGGTTCACCCACTCCAGACGAGTGACCGTACCCTCGAACTGCATGGGCGCGTCCGCGTCGAACTCGGCCCCGAACGCGTGATGCGCCTGGGCGGGTGCGTTCGACAGGGCCACGACGGCAACCGCCGCCACCGTACCGAGCGCGAAACGCAGTGTCCTTCTACTCATGCTCTCAATCTCCTCTGCTACTGACGATCACCCGACCGGACGGACGACCTCCGACGGGTCGACGGCGGGCGACGTAGGATCAATATGCGGGGTGGTACCGCGACGAGCCAGTCGATGCGCTGCCCGGAGGATCCCGCGGGCTCCGGCCCGATCTTGTTGACAAAGCCTGCGGGCAGAACCAAGCTTCCGCTCACGCATTCGGTGGACGAACTACACGACCGAACCCACATACCAACGTGACGACTACACCGCAGGCCGCCTCGATGCTCCGCAGCATGTGTCGCTGTTGTTGTTGCTGTCCCTCAGCGACCCGGGAGAGGAGCGTCCTGCACAGCGGTTGACCAGATCGCCACGCGGAACCAGACGCCGAAACGGCCCCGGGCAGCCCCGGGGCCGTTTTTTTTGTGCCTACCGAACACCGGAGACCCACTTGATAGCCATAAAGGACCCGCTGCTGATGAATCAGCTTTCCCTCGCCGAGGACGTCGGTGAGACCGATGCCCGCGGCATCATCGAGTGGGCGGTGGAGTCCATCGAGCCGGGCCGCCTGATCGTCTCGACCTCGTTCGGTCCCAGCGGGCTCGTGAACCTCCACATGCTGTCCGAGGTCGCCCCGGAGGTCCCGGTTGTCTTCGTCGACACGCTGTACCATTTCGAGGAGACGCTGCAGCTGGCCGAGCAGGTGCGCCAGCACTACGACCTGAACCTCCGGATCTATCGGCCGGCCGAGACCCGCGAGGAGTTCGAGCGGGAGCACGGTGAGCGTCTGTGGGAGCGCGACATCGAGCGCTTCCACCATCTGACGAAGGTGGAGCCCATGGCGCGTGCGCTCGAGGGAGTGCGGGGATGGATCACGGGGCGCAGGCGGGACCAGTCGGTGACCCGCGCGGACATGCCCGTCGTCGAGGTCGGGGACCACGTGAAGATCAACCCGGTCGCGGCCTGGGGCAGGGGCGACGTATGGCGCTTCATACTCGATCACGACATCCCCTACAACCCACTGCACGACATGGGCTACGCGAGCATCGGAGACGAGCCCCTGACCACCCCGATCCACATGGGCGAGGACGAGCGTGCGGGGCGTTGGAGGGGGCAGGCGCGGACGGAGTGCGGGCTCCACGACCTGACGTAGCGCTCATCACAGCCGTGACGCCGACGGAGTTCAACGGCGGTGCGGTAGGCGCGTAGCGTAGCTCTACGCGTCGGGGGTCGGACCGTCCGGGCGGGGCGGCTCGGCCCCGTTTCCCTCTATTGGCTCTCCACCGACTCCTGGTGCAGGAGCATGTTGAGCATTCGCAGCGTCGCGTTGATCCCGGCGAAGACCTGGTTCGCGTGCACGCCCCGGGTGCGGAAGGTCCGGCCGGGTCCCTGCCACGTGATGAGAACCTCGGTGAGCGCGCTCGTGCTGCCCCCCTGAGGGATCCTCAGCTCGTAGTCGACGAGCTCGGGGAACGTGCAACTCTCGGGTAGCACCTTCCGTACGGCGTCGATGAACGCGTCGAAGCCACCATTCCCGGATCCCGAGGCGCGGCGCACCTCGCCGTCGAGACGCACGCGGATGCTCACGGTCGACTCGAGGTCGAGCCCACTCGTCACCGAGCAACTGGTGAGCTCGAGGTGCCGATAGTCCTTGCTCTCCAGGACGTCCGCGATGATGAACGGAAGGTCCTCCACGGTGATGGTGGCCTTCTGGTCGCCGAGCTTCACGATCCGATCGAGGACGTGCGCATGGTCCTCGGGCGTGAGATGGATCCCGATCTCTTCGAGGTTCTTCTTGAGGGATGCCTTCCCACTCATCTTGCCGAGCGCGTAGCTGCGCTTCCGATCGAAGCGCTCGGGCCTCAGGGGGGACTGGTACAAATCACCCTTCTGGTCACCGTCCGCATGGATGCCGCTCGTCTGCGTGAAGACGTCGGCTCCCACCACCGGAGCGTTGTCGGCCAGGCGCTTCCCGGAGAAGTTCTCGACCATCCGGCTGACCGTGACGAGCTTGCTCTCGTCGACCGACAGGTCCATCCCCATCTTGTCGCGGAGGGCCACCGCGACCTCGGCCAGCGACACGTTGCCGGCACGCTCACCCAGGCAGTTCACGGTGCAGTGGATGTCGCGCACCCCCGCGCGGACCGCGGCCATGGAGTTCGCCGTGGCCAGACCGTAGTCGTTGTGGGGGTGGAAATCGAAGATCGTGTCGGGAAACCGGGAGATCATGTCCGACAGGGCCGCCTCGACATCCTCGGGCGGCATCACGCCCAGCGTGTCCGGAAGCATCACGTGCGAGATCCCGATGCCCTGCAGGCCGGTCACCAGATCGTAGACGTAGTCCCGGCTGTCCCGGTATCCGTTGGACCAGTCCTCCAGGTAGACGTTCACGGTGAGGTCGCGCTCGAGCG
>JASFUR010000300.1:0-4688 GCA_050050215.1 Gemmatimonadota bacterium | reverse complement strand
CGAGCTCGGGGTGACCAATGAGGCGCGTCGTGGCCTCGTTCAGGGGGACGTGGATGCTCAGGAAGTCGGACTCCGACAGGAGTACGTCGCCCGACTCGAGCTCGATGCCCTGGTCTCTGAAGGAGGTCTCACGCTCCGGGGTCGGATTCTCGACGCAAGCCAACACGCGCATCCCCCAAGCCACACCCATCTGGGCAACCTTGAGGCCGATGTTTCCGGCCCCGTAGACGCCGAGAGTCTTGCCCTGTAGCAAGCGGCCTCGGACCTCGTGCTTGATCCAGTGACCTTCGCGCAAAGCTCGGTCCGCGATCACCATCTGCCTGGCAAGCCCCAGGATCAGGGCAAAGGTCATTTCCGCGACGGCCTGCGCGCCCGGCCCCGGAACCCTGACCAACCGGAGTCCCCGCCGCTCCACATAGTCCAAGTCGATGTTGTCGATGCCGGAGCCGGCCCTGACGACCAGCTGGAGATCCGGGGAACTCTCCATCACTGGTCCCGTGATCTGTACACCGCTTCTGAAGACGAGCGCGTCACACCCGGCGATCAGCCTCTCGAGCTCCGACTCCGACCGACCGACGGCGTCGACGAGCTCGTGGCGAGCGCTCAAGGCCTCGATAGCCCGAGGGGATATGGGACTCGCCAAAAGGATCTTCACGATGGCTACTCGACTGAATGAACGAGGTAGGCGCGGATACGGAAGCGCTCCCTGGCGAATGGACTTCCAACAAGGGTGCACGGCACACGACAAAGCCCTCGCAACCCGAACGCTCCACTCCCTACATTAGAAATCTGGGCAGCCATTTTCCAAGAATTCCGTAACCGACTCGATGCGTCAGACCACCGCCATCCCGAAGCCCGCCGATCCCGTGGGTCCCGCTACCAGGAACAGTCAGTTCCGCTCGCTCCTCGACTCCGACGACGTGGAATTCCTGATCGAGGCGCACAACGGCCTCAGCGCGAAGATCGGCGAGGAGGCTGGATTCAAGGGCCTGTGGGCGAGTGGACTCTGCCTCTCCGCACAATACGGCGTGCGCGACAACAACGAAGCCAGCTGGACCCAGGTCATGGAGATGGTGGAGTTCATGGCGGACGCCACGAACATCCCCATCATGCTGGACGGAGATACCGGCTACGGGAACTTCAACAACATGCAGCGGCTCGTCCGCAAGTTGGAGCAACGCGGTGTCTCGGCGGTCTGCATCGAAGACAAGCTCTTCCCGAAGACGAACAGCTTCATCGGGGGTCACCGTCAGCAGCTCGCGGACATGGACGAGTTCGCGGGGAAGATCAAGGCGGGCAAGGACGCCCAACGGGATGACGACTTCGCCGTGGTCGCGCGCGTCGAAGCGCTCATCGCCGGGTGGGGCCTCGCCGAGGCGCTCAAGCGTGCCGAGGCCTACTACTCGGCAGGCGCCGACGCCATCCTGATCCATAGCTCCGCCACGGTCGCGGACGAGATTCTGGAGTTCAAGCGCGAATGGGGCGACCACAGCCCGGTCGTGATCGTTCCGACGAAGTATTACAGGACTCCGACCGAGGTCTTCCGCGATTACGGATTCTCGATCGTGGTCTGGGCGAATCACATTCTGCGGGCTTCGGTCACGGCGATGCAGGAGACGGCGGCCACCATCGCTCGCGAGGAGAGTCTACTCGAGGTGGAAGAGCGGATCGCTCCGGTGAGGGAGGTGTTCCGCCTGCAAGGCGCATCCGATCTGGAGATCGCCGAGCGACTCTACCTGCCTGAGCAGAGCGTCGATCTCCGGGCGATCGTGCTCGCCGCGTCCAGGGGCGTCGAGCTGGGGGAGCTGACCGAGGACAAGCCCAAAGCGATGGTGAAGGTCCGCGGCGAGCCGATCCTGTCGCACATCGTGACGACGTATCAGGCTCAGGGCATCACGGACGTGACGGTGGTAAGGGGTTACCGCAAGGATGCGGTGGCGCTACCCGAGCTGACGTACGTCGACAATGACGACTATGCCACGACCGGGGAGCTCTATTCGCTCCATCTAGCGCTCGAGGTCTCCGGCGAGTCGGACGAGGGCATCCTCGTTTCATACGGGGACGTGCTCTTCCGCAAGTACGTTCTCGAGGCTCTGGCGGAAGCGGAAAGCGACTTCGCCATCGCGGTCGACACCAACTGGATGGAGAGTGTGAACAGGGCCCGCGAGGCCGATTACGTGAGCTGTTCGATGCCGAATACCCGGCATGCGTTCTACAGCGAGGTCCTCCTCGAGAAGATCGGCGACGAGCTCGACCCAGACCGGATCCACGGGGAGTGGATGGGGCTTCTCAAAGTGTCCGGAGAGGCCGTTCCGCGGTTCAGGGACATGGTCGCCGACATCTGCTCGGGACCGGATGGCCAGGCCGCCACCATACCGACCCTGCTGAAGCGGCTCGTCAGTGGCGGAGAAAAGGTCAGGGTCCTCTACAACACGGGCCACTGGCTGGACGTCGACAGCCTGGATGACATCCTGGCAGCCGGCGATTTCGAATAACAGGCACATGATCAGTGCCGAGAGCTTCATCACGCGCGCGGGCAGACGCGGTTTCCATCTGTATTCCGGAGTGCCCTGCTCCTACCTCACGCCGTTCATCAACTACGTCCTCGACAACCCGGACCTGACCTACATCGGGGCGGCGAACGAAGGAGACGCGGTCGCGATGGTCGCGGGCTCCGAAATCGGCGGTGTCCGGGGAGTCGTGATGCACCAGAACTCGGGTCTGGGCAACTCGCTGAACCCCCTCACGTCGCTCACGCATACGTTCCGTATTCCGCTGCTCCTGATCACGACGCTTCGTGGCGAGCCGGGAGGAGCGAAGGACGAGCCTCAGCACGAGCTCATGGGCGCCATCACGAGCTCCCTCCTTGAGCTGATGGATATCCCTTGGGAGTATTTCCCCGACCAGACTGAGCAGATCGACCCGTGCCTGGACCGAGCGGTCGCGCACATGAACGAGCACGGACGTCCATACGCGCTCGTGATGAGGAAGGGCACCGTCGAGCCGTGGACGCTGCGTTCGGTGCCCCGACCGAAGGAGATGCGGGCCGCACCTGCCGAGAGGAAGATCCCGCGGCACTCCCGACGTGAGATGCTGGAGGCGGTACGCGACGCGACATCCGACTCGGACGTGCTCGTCGCAACCACCGGCTACACGGGACGCGAGCTCTACGACGTGGGTGACACGGAGAACCAACTCTACATGGTGGGCTCGATGGGATGCGCGCTCAGCTTCGGGTTGGGCCTCGCCCTCTCCCAACCAGACCGCCGAATCGTGGTTCTGGACGGCGACGGAGCCGCCCTGATGCGCCTGGGAGCTCAAGCGACGGTGGGCTATGAGCGCCCACCCAACCTGGTCCACATCCTGATCGACAACGGCATGCACGAGTCGACCGGGGGACAGTCGACGGTGTCCGGCTCGATCGACTTCTGTGCGATCGCGTCCGGCTGCGGCTATCCCCGGATCTCGAGCGCATCCGAGCCCGAGGATCTCTCGGAGCTCGTGAAGAGCAGCGGGGACGAGCTCCACTTCATCCATGTGCCGACGGTGCCGGGAGTGCCCAAGAAGCTGCCCCGCCCGACCATCCAGCCCCACGAGGTAGCCGACCGGCTACGCTCCTTCCTGGCGAGAGGCTCGTGACCCCGTCTCACATCTTGCTCAATCCCGGGCCCGTAACGCTCACCGAGCGCGTCCGCGCCGCGATGACTCGCGATGATTGGTGTCATCGGGAGATCGAGTTCGCAGAGCTGACGAAGCAGATCCTGGCGTCCCTCGAAGGGGTGTATTCGTCAGGTCCCCGAATGCGTGCTGTCCTCCTGACGGGCTCTGGCACCGCAGCTGTCGAGGCGATGCTGGCCACGGCGTCGCCGCCCGACACCAAGACGCTCGTGGCCGAGAACGGCGTGTACGGGGAGCGAATGGCGGCGATGCTGCGGGCGCATGGAAGAGACGTCGTCTCTGTCTCCAGCCCGTGGGAGAGCGGTATCGATCTCGACGAGATCGCTCAGCGACTGGAGCAGGACCGGGGCATTCGCACGGTCGTTGCCGTCCACCACGAGACGACGACCGGACGCCTCAACGACATCGCCGGACTGGCCGGGGTCTGCCGTGAGCATGGCTGTCAGATCCTGCTCGACGCCGTGAGCAGCTTCGGGGCCGAAGCGCTCGACTTCGAGGCATGGCCGATCGCGGCCGCTGCGGCCACCGCAAACAAGTGTCTCCACGGCGCACCGGGGCAGTCGTTCGTCCTCGTGCGAGAGGACGTTCTGGAGAGCGTCGACTGGGACGTGGGCAGCGTGTATCTCGACCTGCGGCGCTACGCCGAGCCTCAAGGCGGGGACGGCTTCTCGCCTTTCACCCAGGCAGTCCACGTGGCGTTCGCCCTGCGGGAGGCGCTTCTCGAGCTCGAAGACGAAGGCGGCCAGCGGGCACGCCTGGAGCGCTATCGGACCGTCGCGGATCACATTCGGAACACGCTGGCCGGTCTGGGCGTGGATCCACTCCTGCCCGACGCTTCGTGCTCCGCCGTGCTGCGGGCGTACAGCCTGCCCTCCGGCACGACCTACGAGACCCTGCACGACGGGCTCAAGGATCGGGGCTTCGTGATCTACGCCGGGCAGGGCCGGTTGCGTTCGGGTGTCTTCCGCGTCGCCCACATGGGCGCTATCGGAGACGACGACCTCGGGCGG
>JASFUR010000299.1:0-4769 GCA_050050215.1 Gemmatimonadota bacterium | reverse complement strand
ACTGCTCCTCGGCGTCGTCGAGGAGATCATCGCGCAGGAGCAGGGCCCCCAGGCGCATGCGGGCGATGAAGCTGCCCGGATGGGCGCGCACGTAATCCTCCATCGCGTCGGCGTCCGCGGTGTTGCCGGGCATGTCCCCGAGCTCCACGAGTGCCTGGATGGGGCCACGAAAGCGCTCGTGGAGATAGTCGTCGAACTCCTGATCGAATTGGTCGAGGGGGATGCCCAGCACGTCCCGGAAGATCGACTCGGTCGTGCCCCCGTCCCTGTAGCCGTGGATCATGTCCACGATGGCGTCGAAGCCCCATCGCTCCTCGATGACCTGGAAGACGAGCGAAGCCTGCAGGTACGTGAAGACGATCTGCTCGGGGTAGTCGGGCCTCATGAGCCCGTCGTCCATCTCGCTGACGGGCTTCAAGCGCCCGGCGGCGAGCGCCTGGATCCAGGGTACGTTCGGCTGGTGTCCCCAGCCCTGACGAGCCTTGCGCTGCTCGTGGACGGCCAGGCCCTCCGAGAACCAGCGCGGGACACGGTCGGCGCTGAGCGCGAGGTGGAAGGTGTGCGACAGCTCGTGCCAGAAGACCGACGCCCAGTTGTACTCGCCGAGCTGTCTGGCCGTGGGCGAGTCCATCACGAGTACGCTACCGAAGCTCACGCCGAGGGCTCCCAGGCCGGCCTCGCCGAGCGTGCGTACGGAGAAGTCGTCGTGGCTCGGGAAGAGCTCGACGCGCACGGGCAACTCGGGCTCGACCTTGTAGTGCCGCGACAAGCTGTCGTAAGCCTCCTCCGCGATGGGGAGGAGGTAGGTGGCGAGCAGGTCGGCCTCGTCGCTGCGGATGAAGAGCTGGAAGTGCTCCGACGAGTGGATGGTGTAGCGGTCGAAGGTGTCGAGCAGGTCCAGACTGTTCTTGAACCAGACGTTGTAGGGGTCGCCTTCGAACGCGCGCTCGAGGTTGGCCCGTCCTTCCTCGATCTCCCCGAGGCGGAGCTGGTTCATCCCGAGCAGGCCCCACGCCTCCCAGTTCTCGGGATCGAGCTCGACGCCTTCGCCCGCCTGCTCGACGGCGTCGTGATAGCGACGCACGCGGACCGCGAGGTCCGCGAGCTCCGAGCCCATCTCACCGTATCGAGGGTTCAGATCCAGGATGTGCTGGCGCGTCTCGCTGAACCGCTGCGTGTCGTCGAGCAGCATGTACACGCCGGCGAGCTGGGTCAGCGCCTCCAGCGACGCGGGGTTCACCTCCAGCGCGCTCTCGAGTTCCTGGCGTGCCTGTTCGAAGCCCTCGCGGGTCATGAGGAGGCGTGCGCGGAGCGTGTGGGCCTCCACGTTGTTGGGGTCCACCTCCAGGACTCGGTCGATCGCCTCGCCCTCGCCAGCCGTCCCGTCGAACCACGCGGCCTGGGCCATGCCCAAGAGCGCACCCGGGTTGTTGGGATTCTGCTCGAGCACCGTCTGGTACTCGCTCTGGGCGTCGGTGCTCTGGTACCGGTCCAGGAAGAGGTCGCCCACGAGCACGCGGGCCTCCTGCCAGCTCGGATCGATCGCGAGCGCCTCGTCGAAGGCCTGGAGGGCATCCTGGAAGAGCCTCGAGTCCGTGCGCCCCAGATATTGCACCGCACGACCGACGGCCACGAGGTCCCGGGCGCTCAGTCGGCCGTTCGCGTTGTTGTAGACGTCGATGAAGCGATCGAAGCGACCCATCGCCTCCTCGATCTGGCCGCGGTCGAACATCAGCTCCGCGAGGTTGACCTCCGCGGTCAGCCCGAAGGGGCCGCCCCGATCGATCGCGCGCCGGAACGCGTCCTCGGCCTCGTCACGCCGGCCCACGCGCAGCAGTGCCTCGCCCGTGGCGTTGGCCACCGCGTCGGGGTCGGGGGCCGAGCGGCCCACCTCGATCGCCTCGTCGTACTGGCCCGTCGCGAGCAGCGCCTCTATGAGCTCTACCCTCGCCTGTGCGATGCCCGGGTCGGACTGCAGCACGTCCTGGTACTCGTCGATCGCCTCCTCGTAGTCTCCCGACCTGAGGGCGGTCCTCGCCTCCGCGGGGACCTGGGCGTTCGCGGGCGCGACGAGCACTGCGGCGAGGAGGAGCAACATGCCCTTCGTCTTCATCGCGTATCACCGTCGGGGTCGGAGTCGTCCATGCTTCCGCCGGCCGCCTCGATTTCCCGGTTCTTGAGGGCGAGCTCGACCAGGAGTGGCTCCAGACGGTCGAGGTACTCGTCCTCGCTCAGCGCGTCGCGAACCACGCGCAACTCGTCGATCTGCCGCTGGATCTCGTCGCGCTCCGTGAGGAGTCCCGCCAGCACGGGGTCGTCGACGGCGGCTCCGCCCTCGACGCCGGCGCCGGTGCCGAACGTGAAGGTCGCAGCGAGGACGCCGTCGGGTCCGTCGAGGCTGGCGTCGGTGCTGCCCTCTCCGTCCCCGTTGTCGTCGAGGACCGCGTGCTCGCTCTGCATCGCGTTCTCCTCTTCGTAGTACCTCGCGACCTCCTGCTTGGCGTACGTGAACGCCTCGAGGAGAGAGATGCGGTTGTCATGGTCGAGGTCCGACCCACTGCCCGATATCGCCTCGGCGAAGAACTGCCCGAACCTGGTCGCGTTCTGTTCGCGGACGCTCGCGGTCGCGGCGATGACCACCCGATTCGGTCCGGCGAGTGGCTCGACGAAGCCGCCGCTCGCGCTGCCCGTGGCGACCAGGGCGAGGGGCTGCGTCGGAAACGCGACGAGCGCCCCGGCGAAGTCGGAGGGGCCCAGGTCGGGACCCGGCAGGTTGAACTGGACTCCGTTCCGCCCCTCGGAGCCATGGCCGATGAGGATGACCACGACCTTGTCGTCGGGGCCGGCATCCTGGGCGAGCTCGCCTAGCACCTGGAGGATGTTCGCCCGCGTCGACTCCTCGGAGATCATGTCGGGGTCGACCTCGGGCTTCTCGCCCAGGTAGACCACGTCCTCCGGGCGGAGCCCGTGCTGCTCGGTGAGGGCCGTGTAGATCTGTGAGGCCTCCTGGTGGAAGCTCTCGCGGAAGTCGGCCGTCCCGCCGAGCCCGACGACGATCACGACATGCGTACGAGCCGCCTGCGCCCCTGCGTGCCCGAACCCGGCCGCGGCGAGGAGGATCACGAGGAGAATGCGAAATACCACCAGCTTCAAACGAGCCCCCGAATCCGTCGGTAACCCCATTCCGCTCCCATGAGGAGCAGCATCAGCAAGAAGAGCACCGGCATGTCCCACAGGTCGAGCTCTTCCGTGAGTGTTACCCCGCCACCGCTGATCGTGATGTCCTCGGGAAGGCTCGCCACGGTCTCGGGCGTATAGAAGCGCCCTCCGGTGTCCTCGGCGATACGCTCCAACAGCTGGGTGCGTCGCGCGGCTCCGAAGAACTCCCTGTCACTCGTCGCGGCGTGGAGGTACGTGATGTCCGAGCCCAGCTCGGTGTCTCCACGGCTCGCCGTCATCTCGATCTCGTAGTCGCCGAGCTCCGTGGGGCGGAAGGGAGTGGAGTACTCGCCGTCCTCCTCGACCGTCCACTCCAGCGGCAGCTCCTCCACCAGGCCGCTCGGGCTCGTGATCGTCGCGACCACCCGTGCGTCGTTCACGTCCAGGAAGGTCGAGTCGCGGATCGACGCTGCGAGCTGGACGGCCTCGCCGGGCTCGACTTCCTCCTCGGCCGCGCTCGCCACGATCGGATCGGGGACCCCGTCCACCAGCCAGCGCAGCATCTGCTTCCAGAACGCTTCGTGGCTCTGGTCCTCCAGAGGCACGTCGGCGTGCATCTGCCAGAGCCAGGTATCCTGGGCCGTGAGCGCGATGGAGGTGCCTCGACCGTACCGCTGGTACGCGAGCACGACCTGGTCGCCGCCTTCGGAGCGCGTGCCCGTGAGGAGCTTCGTCGCACCGGGGCGCACGTCTGTGAGCGGATTCACGATGGTGAGGGGCGGCAGGGCCTCCCACCGCTCCTGGAGATCCTCGGGTTCGGCGTCGAGCTGCACCGCCGGGTGGGCGTACCCCGCCGGTGTGGGCATCACCTTGACCTCGGAGAAGTACCCGTCTTCGCTGGTGGACCCGGCAGGCGCGTCTCCGAGCACGACCGGCATGACCTCTTCCACAGGAGTCCCCTCCCAACCGCCTTCCGCGAACGAATCTAGGCCGCCGAGCAGGAGCAGGCCGCCTCCCCGGTCGGACACGAAGTCCGCGATCATCTGCAGCTGGTCGTGCGTGAAGAACGAGGCCTCCACGCTTCCGATGATCAGGCCGCGGTAGCGGTAGAGCTCCTCACGCGTCGTCGGGAACCCGAACTCGAGCTCGGTGCTGTCGCTCACCTCGAGCCTGAGGAACTTGCTCTCCGCGGTGCGCTGCAGCAGGACGAGCTGGAGGTTGTCGTCGTCCGACACCGCGCGGCGCATGAACTTCACCTCCCAGCGCGGCTCGCCCTCGAAGTAGAGGATCTTCTCGCGCTCGCCTACGACATCGACCCACGCGTTGCGGGCGTTGTTGCGGTCGACCCGCTCGCCCGGTTGTGCGGGGATGCTGAAGCGGATGCGCCTCGCGCCCGGGTCCTGCAGCTCGATGCCGATGCGGGTTACGACCGGCTCGCCGTCCGGGCCCAGCTCGACGCTCTCTTCGGTGATGATGTGCGTCTCATCCTCGACGACGACCGGGACGGTGGAGCCCGGCCTGAGCCCGTTCTGGGTCACGACGACATCCACCATGAGCGTCGAGCCTTGGAGGACCGTCATCGGCAGCTCGATGCGTCCCAACTCGATGTC
>JASFUR010000298.1:0-4797 GCA_050050215.1 Gemmatimonadota bacterium | reverse complement strand
GCCTCCAGGTCGTGACCGACGCCCGGGGACGGGCCGAGTTGGGACGGATTCCCGAGGGCACCTACGAGTTGCGGGCCGAGGTCCTCGGCTACGAGCCGGTCCGCGGCGTGCTGAACGTGCCCGGCTATGCGGAGTTCATGGTGCTGCTCCAACCGCTCCTCTCCAAGGGATCGGGGGATCCCGGACGGATCTCCGGCTCTGTCCGCGATTCCACGAGGCTGGGCCTGGCCGACGTGGAGGTGAGCGTGGTCGGCCAACCGGGTGCGCGGACTCTGACCAACGTGGACGGCAACTTCCTCCTCCCCTCCGTGGCCCCTGGCCTCGTCGAGGTGCAGTTCTCCCTGCTCGGGTTCGCCACGCGCCGGACGAAGCTGATCGTCCAGCCGGGCGCGGGAGCGCGCGTCTCGGCTTCGATGACGACCGACCCTATCGACATGGAGCCGATCGACGTCGTGGTGGAGGAGCGCTCCGCCTACCTCGAGCGCAGCGGCTTCTACGATCGCGCGAGGCGCGGCATCGGGCAGCACTTCACGGCGCAGGACTTCTACGGGCTCAACCCGGTGGTGCTGGCGGACGAGTTCTACCGGGTGACGGGCGTGCATGTGAGCGGCCCCGACCAGAGGGGTCGGTACTTCGTGGAAAGCACGAGAGCCGGTCCCAACGGCGGCTGCCGGATGGACAGCTACGTCGACGGGGCACGGACGCTCGACGGAAACATCAACATCGCCCGGCTCTCGGACGTGGAGGGACTGGAAGTGTACCACAGGGTCGAGGTACCCGCGCAGTACAACCGTGCCGGGAACTGCGGGGTGATCCTGATCTGGACGAAGAGCCCCTGACGACCCTGAGGCAAGCGCTCTTCCACTTGCGACCTCCCCGTCGGGCGCCGTACGGTGCGCGGCCCGACTCCTCAGATCGTGACGGGGAGTCCTCCCCGCATCCGGAGTCGTCTCAGCATCATGAACGTCGAGCCCGGCAAGACCCGCATCGGATGGATCGGCCTGGGGGTCATGGGCCGCAGCATGTGCGGCCACCTCATCGACAAGGGCTTCAGCGCCACGGTCTACACGCGCACCAGGTCGACGGCGGACTCCGTCATCGAGAAGGGCGCCGAGTGGGCCGATAGCCCCAAAGCCGTCGCCGAGAAGAGCGACGTCGTCTTCAGCATCGTCGGCTTTCCGAGCGACGTCCGCGAGGTGATTCTGGGCGACGACGGCGCGCTTGCAGGCTGCGAGTCCGGCAACGTCATCGTCGACATGACGACCAGCGAGCCCTCGCTCGCCGAAGAGATCTACGAGGCCGCGAAGGCCAAGGGCGTCTCGACCGTCGACGCGCCCGTGTCGGGCGGGGACGTCGGCGCCAAGGAGGCGCGGTTGTCCATCATGATCGGTGGGGACGAGGACGTCGTCGCGGCGCTGCAGCCGTGTTGGGATGCGATGGGCAAGACGATCGTCCGCCAGGGCGGCCCCGGCGCGGGGCAGCACACCAAAATGGTGAACCAGACGCTCATCGCGGCCGGCATGATCGCGGTGTGCGAGGGGCTGCTCTACGCCTACAAGGCCGGGCTCGACCTCGAGACCGTCATGCAATCGGTCGCCTCCGGCGCGGCCGGAAGCTGGTCGCTCTCGAACCTCGGCACCCGGATCATCGACAACAACTTCGACCCCGGATTCTTCGTCGAGCACTTCGTGAAGGACATGGGCATCGCGCTTTCCGAAGCGCGCCGCATGAACCTCGCGCTCCCCGGACTCGCGCTCGCGCATCAGTTCTACACGGCCGTCATCGCCCAGGGGCGGGGACGACTGGGCACGCACGCGCTGCACCTGGCACTGGCCGAGCTGTCGGGAATCGATTGGGAAGGGCGGTAGGGACCTAGGGGCGATGCCCGTCATGATCACCGTGGCCTGCCCCCACTGCGGGGCGACCTTCGAGATCGAGTACATCCGTCTCGGAGCGGCCGCGCCGTGCCCGACGTGCGGTCAGGTCGACGTCGCCGAAGTGCCGAAGGGCGGACGTTATCCCATGCGCGACTACGAGATGACGTTCCGCAGCTTCATGCAGCTCATCTCGTTCGAGCCGTACCGGAAGGAAGTCGAGCCGTGGCTGCTCTCGCGAGGGCTCATTCCGGGTGAGCCAGGGCATGCGACGACGCTCATCCGCACCGACGGGATGCCCGTCGAGCCGCTCGACGCACACCTCGAGATCCAGGCAGACCGGCACGCGCAGCTCGAGATCTATCAGGTGGCGATGTCGGTCTGGCGGTAGGGGACTGCCGGCCCCGAACGTTCCAACCGGGCATTGACGCAGCGGCCCCGATCACAGATAGTTGCGTATGACAACTACCGACGTGATCGGCTCGAAGCCCACTGTGCGCGACGACGCGGAACGCCTCACCGAGGTGCTGGAGGACCTCCTGCGGGTGGTCCAGTTCCGGGACCGCGACCGCGCGTGCTGCTACGACATCAGCGTCAGCCAGTGCTACGCGCTGGAGCGGGTGGTCGATGCCGAGGCTCTTACGGTCAACGAGTTGGCGGCCGGGCTCTACCTGGACAAGAGCACGGCCAGCCGCATCGCCAACAGCCTGGTGCAGAAAGGCTACGTGGTCCGTGAGCGCGATGCCGAGGACGGCCGCGTGGTCCGGCTCGTCCCTACCGTGGAGGGCTCGGCCCTCTGCGAGCGGATCCTGGGGGACATCGTCAACGAGTACGAGGAGCTTCTCGGCGATTTCCATCCCGACGTGCGCACGAGCGTCATCGAGCTCATAGGACGGCTGGGACAATCGTTTGCGGCCCGAGTGGAAGCCTCGGGTGGAAGCTGCTGTGTGGTGAAGTAGGGCTTCCGCACGGGCCGCTCTTTTTATTTTCACAGATAGTTGCATTACACAACCATGAGGAGGGGATGATGACGACGACGGATCGTGCCACCGAGCAGAGGAAGACCGTGCGGGACCGCTACGCCCGGGCGGCCACCAAAGGCGGCGGTTGCTGCGAGCCCTCGTGCTGCGACAGCGACGACATCAGCGCCAGGATCGGATACACGGACACCGAGCTCGCCTCGCTTCCCGAGGAAGCCAACCTCGGGCTTGGGTGCGGCAACCCGACCGCGATCGCGTCACTCGAGGATGGCATGACCGTGCTGGACCTCGGGTCGGGTGCCGGCATCGACTGCTTCCTCGCCTCGGCCCGAGTCGGCCCGACCGGCAAGGTCATCGGCGTCGACATGACGCCGGAGATGCTCGAGCGGGCCCGTGCCAACGCCGAGTCCGGCGGCTACACGAACGTCGAGTTCCGGCTGGGCGAGATCGAGGCCCTGCCCGTAGCCGACGCGACGGTCGACGTCGTGATCTCGAACTGCGTGCTGAACCTCAGCACGGACAAGGCCCGTGTGCTGGAGGAGGTCTACCGCGTGCTCAAGCCGGGCGGCCGGGTGGTGATCTCGGACATGGTCTCGGACCTGCCCGTTCCGTCGGCGCTCGAGGGCAACCTGGACGCCGTGGCCTCGTGCCTGCCCACGTACCGCGAGGAGTACCTCGCCCAGTTCAGGGATGCGGGCTTCGCCGACGCGCGCATCACCGAGGAGAAGCCCTACCCCGCGAGCTACATCCTCGAGGACGCGGCGGTGAAGGAATACGTCGCGGGGCACGCCGCGCACGAGGAGGAGCTCACGGCGTTCGCGGGCTCGATCGCGGGAGCACACTTCGAGGGCACGAAGCCGTAGCGCCTACGTCGTCTCCACCCGGCGGTACGTAGCGCCACGTATGACGCCGCCCCCTCCTCCCGGGCCACCATGGAGCCGCGTGACCGAAACCGGTCACACGAACCAGGCCCGGGAGGGGCACATGTTCTGGCACACGGCGATTGCGGCGATCGGACTCTCGAGCTTCGGCGGCGGTACCGCCGGTCCCACGCCAGCTGCGCACGTCCAAGTGGACGCGGAGCCCGGCCGCGTGGTCGTGACCATCGGGCCTCTACATATCGCGGCAGGCACGCACTACCACCACGAGGGCGCGGCCGAGCACGCCGGCTTCACGTGGCCCGAGGACGGCTGGATCCAGGGCTACCGCATCGACGTGCTCGACGCGTCGGGCGCGGTGATGCCGCGCGAGACGATCCACCATGCGGGTGTGGCCAACCTGAGCCGTCGCCAGCTCGCCTATCCGACGGCGCAGCGGCTGTTCGCGGTGGGGCGTGAGACCCATGCGGTCACCCTGCCCGACTGGATGGGCATGCGCATGTCCACCGGCGAAGAGCTCATCGCGTACTTCGCGCTCGTCAACGAATCGGGCACTCCGGTCGAGGGCGCGTCTCTACGGATCACGCTCGACTGGCGACCCGCCCGGGTCGAGTCGCTCTCGTCGCCCTCGATGTTCGTCGGCCGCGGGGCGCACCCGGCCTACCGCTTCCGTCGCTGGGAGTCGGGGGTCACCGAAGTCGTGCCGCTCGTGCTCAATGCCGATCCGAACCAGGGCGGCGAGACGCAGTTCGACGTCGGACCGGGCATCTCGGTCGTGAGCACGGAGGTCGTGCTCCCCCTGGGCGGCTACCTGCGCGTGGCCGGTGGCCACATGCACGACTACGCGTCGGAGATGAGGCTGGAAGAGGTGGAGACGGGCGAGGTCCTGATCCGCCTGGAGGCCGAGCGCAAGCCGGACGGCCGCCTGATCCGCGTCGAGGAGGAGCGCTTCCCGTTCAAGCTCCACGGCGTGAGGCTCGAGGCCGGACGCCGGTACCGGGTCGTCGGCGTCTACGACAACCCGACGGGCGAGCTGCTGCCGAAGTCCGGGATGGCCTACCTGGC
>JASFUR010000297.1:0-4802 GCA_050050215.1 Gemmatimonadota bacterium | reverse complement strand
CGAAGAGATGCTCTTCGAAGCGCCGGTCCGCCATCCCCTTGCCGACCACGTCGAGTGGAATCCCCCGTGCGGCGATGCCGGCCCCACCGATCTCCCAGTTGCCGAGGTGACCGGTAAGCAGAATCACGCCGTGACCCGCCTCCGCGTCCTCCCGGAACGCCTCGAAGCCCACGACGGCCGTGCGCTCCAGGATCCGCTCGCGAGACCATCCCCCGCGGCGGAAGAGGACGACCGCCTCTCTCCCCAGGTGACGATAGCTCGCGCGCGCGACCGCCCGGCGCCACGAGGGCGACCGGTCCGGGAATGCCCACGCGAGGTGTCGCTCGACGTCACGGCGCCGGACCCTCAGCAGGCTCCCGGCCAACCACCCCACGGCCTCTCCCGCCTTCAGCGCGAGCGACTCGGGCAGGATCGACCACTTGGCGACGAGGAGTCGGAAGAGGAGTCCCTCGAGTCGGTGCCTCGGCGTCCGGCGGGTCACGTCCCGCGCGAGACCGGACGTTCCTCGAACTGCAGCTCGTAGAGGTGCCGGTATCGTCCGCTCTCGGCGAGCAGGGACGCGTGCGTGCCACGCTCTGCGATCCGCCCGTTCTCCATGACCAGAATCTGATCGGCTCGCTGTACCGTGGAGAGGCGGTGCGCGATCACGAAGACCGTCCGGCCCTCGAGCAGCTTCTCGATCGCGTCCTGGATGACCCGCTCGGACTCGGTGTCGAGGGAGCTCGTCGCTTCGTCCAGGACGAGGATCGGGGGGTCACGAAGGAGCGCCCGGGCGATGGCGATCCGCTGGCGTTGCCCTCCCGAGAGCTCGACGCCGCGCTCGCCGACGACGGTGTCGTACCCTTCGGGCAGGCGCCGAATGAACTCGTGTGCATGGGCGGCGCGCGCGACGGCCTGAACCTGGTCGTCGGTCGCCTCGGCCACACCGTAGGCGATGTTCGCCCGCACCGAATCGTGGAAGAGGACCGTCTCCTGTGAGACGATGCCCATCAGGCCCCGCAAATCGGCCAGCGCCACCTCCCGGATGTCCGTCCCGTCGATGGTGATACGCCCCCGGGTCACATCGAAGAAGCGCCCGAGCAGATCCACCAACGTGCTCTTCCCCGACCCGCTCGCACCGACCAGGGCGAGCATCCCCCCCTTCGGCACGGAGAGAGAGACGTCGCGGAGCGCGGGTTCCCCGTCCCGGTAGGCGAAGGACACGTCCTCGTATGCGATCTCACGCGCGAAGAACGGTAGCGGCACCGGATGGCGGGCCTCGACGACTTCCGACGGTGCATCGAGGAACTCGAAGACGCGCTCCGCCGCGACGAGACCCGGCTGCGCCGTGGCCGGGAACTTGGCGAGGTTCTTCACGGGCGAGTAGAGCTTCACGGAGAGCGTCAGGAACCCGATGAATTCGGGTCCCGTCAGATCACCGGAGATCACGAGGCGGGCCCCGAAGAAGAGCAGCACCACCGTGCCGGTCGCCGCGAGCATCTCGGTCATGGGCGCCGCCAACGCCCTCGCCAGCTCGGCCCGCATGAAGTGCCTGAAGTAATCGCCGGTCAGGCCGCGGAACCTCGCCCGCTCGCGGTCCTCGGCGGAGGACGCCTTCACGAGCCTGATACCGCCGAGCGTCTCCGAAACGTGGGCGTGGACCTCGCCTCCCATGTGAAGGACCTCCCGGTCCCGCCGACGCAGCACCTTCACCAGCGGGCCCCAGATCGCCATCGCCAGCGGGATCACCACGAAGGCCGCCAGCGTCAGCTTCCACGAGATGAGGAGCATCGCGAGCAGCGCCACGCCGAACTCGAACGCGGACGACAAGAGCTTCGACAGCTCGGCCGTCACCAGGGACCTGAGCTGCTCGATCTCGGTGGTCAGCCGGCTCACGATCTGGCCGGTCCTCACCCGGGCGAAGAAGCCCAGGTCGAGACTCACGAGGTGGTCGTAGACGTCGTTGCGCAGATCACGGTTGAGGCCCTGCTCGGCACGGGCGAGCAGGTAGGTGCGCGCGAAGTGGAAGACGTTCTTCACGGCGAAGACGAGCAGGATCAGCACGCTGATGCGCGCGATCGCGGAAAGCGGGTCGCCCGTGACGTCGACCCACTGATACACGGTCGCGTCCAGGAGGCGCTCCATCCCGCTCCCGCCGGCGGCCTGTCGTGCGCCGCCGCTCACGAAGAGCGTTTCCACGAAAGGGATCAGGAGCACGTAGACCGACGCGTCCATCACCGCGAAGAGCGCCGTGGCGACGATCGCCGCCACGAGGACGAGCATGTGCGGCTCGAGGAACGAGAAGATCCGCCGGTAGAGCGACACGGGCTGTCGGGCTACCGGCTAATGTCTGGGGGTCAGGCTCGCGATCGGCACGATCATCTCCTCCGGGCTGATGCCCCCGTGCAGGAAGGCGTTTCGGTACCGTGCCTGGTACTCGCGCAGCTTCGTCGGATAGACGAAGAAGTAGTCCTCGAGCGCGATCAGGTAGGACATCCCGAGTCGTCCCGACGGCAGTCGAAGGTCCCTCTCGTTCTTCGTGTTGTACGCTGTGGACGGATTCTCTGCGCGGATGTCCTGACCGAACTTGTAACGCAGGTTGCTCGTGGCGTCCCGGCGGGCGAAGACGGTGGTCGGATGCTGACAGAGGATCGACCCATGGTCCGTCGTCAGGATGACCCTGTGGCCCTGCCTGGCGGCTTCCTTGAGGAGCTCGAACGCGGTGGAGCGCTCGAACCAGGCCCGCGTGAGATCCCTCAGCGCCGCCTCGTCGCTCGCCACCTCCATGAGGATCGGCGACTCGGAACGGCCGTGGGTCATCAGGTCCACGAAGTTGAAGACGAGCGCGACGACCGTGCCGGGCGTGCGCAGCGCCGAGTTGACACGGGCCCGCACCTGATCGCTCTGGCGGTCGGAGAAGATCTTCTCGTAGTGGACCGGCACGTTCCGGCCCGTGAGCCTCTTCAGCTGCTCCACCAGGAGCTCGTCCTCGAAGGCGTTCAGGCTCCCCTCGTCGTCGGACGAGTCCCACCACCCGGGGCGGGCCGCAGCGATCTCGTCCGGATACAGGCCGCTGAAAATCGCGTTGCGGGCGTAGGGCGTCGCCGTGGGGAGGATCGAGTAGTGCCAGGACTCCTCGATCTCGAAATACTCGGCGAGCAGAGGGGACATCGCGCGCCACTGATCGAGCCGCATGCAGTCGAGCACCACGAAATACACCGGCTCGGATCCGAGCCTCGGCAGCAGGAACTCACGGACGATGTCCACCGAAAGGCGCGGACGGTCCTCGGAATCCTGCATCCACCGCGGATACTCGCGCATGACCCATGTCCCGAACTCACGGCGAAGGTCTACCGTGAGCGAGCGGACGGTGTCGAGCAGGCCCTCTTCGCCGGCCTCGCCGAGCCGGAGCTGCCAGTCGACGAGCTCCGTGTAGACGCGCGCGAACGCTTCCGGGCTCCGGGCATCCTGCCCCTTGCCCGAGAGCTTCGGGAAGCGCGACGCGAAGTCCTGCGCGACGCGCTGCTGCTGGATGGAGGAACCCTCCAGGACCCGCGTGACGACGGACAGAACCTGGCGGGGGCTCGTCGGCTTCACGAGGTAGTCGTCCACTCGGCGGCCGATCGCCTCGGTCATTGTGTGGTCCTCCTCCGACTTCGAGACCATCACGACCCGCTGGTGGGGGTAGCGGCGGCGCAGGATTCGCAGGACCTCCAGACCGTGTCGCCCCGGCATCTGCTCGTCGAGCAGCACCAGATCGTACTGGAACTCACGCATGAGCTCGAGCGCGTCGTCCCCGTTCGTGATGGCGTCGACGTGGTAGCCGCGTGCCTGCAAGAAGAGCAGGTGCGGCCTCAGCAGGTCGACCTCGTCGTCGACCCAGAGGATGCGTTTCGTGGCGCGGGCTGCCTGGACCATGACGGAAGCTAATGGCCCCGGGCGTCGAAGAGCACGCGGAGCCTGCGCACGAGCTCGTCGCGGACGGCGCGGAAGGCGGCCAGCTTCACCTCCTCGGTACCCTCCACCGCCGCGGGGTCCGGCAGACCCCAGTGCACTCGAGCGGCGTCACCCAGCCAGACCGGACAGACCTCCTCGGCACACAGCGTGATCACCGCGTCGACCGGGCGCTCCACCTCGTCGACACCCTTGGATCGATGGGCCGAGATGTCGATGCCGATCTCGGAGAGGACCCGCACCGCCTGGGGGCGCACGGAAGTCGGCTCCGAACCCGCCGAGGAGACGCGCACGCCGGCCGGAGCCATGCTGCGGGCGATGCCCTCGGCCATCTGGCTCCTCGCCGAGTTCGCGACGCACAGGAACAGAACGTGACGAGGGTCGGCCTCCCTCAGGCGGCCTGCATCTGCTCTCCAGTCGGAAGGGCTCATGACGTTGCGACGGCGGTCCGGCGAGCGGGATCGGGAAGGAGGTGGCAGGTCGACGTACCCCGACGCGGGAGTGTCGGTTACGGCCGTTTCCAAACCGTAGCAGAACCGTTCACGGAAAGGGCACGCAGGGGTCCCAGCTTTTCCCGCTCGCATCCCCCCGAGACGACCCAGGAGACTCCGAATGAGAAAGCTTCTTTCCGCTCTAGCCCTCGCGACCGTGGTGCTCGGCGCGTGCTCGGACGAAACACCGACCGCCACCGCGATCGAGCCCGTGTTCGCGCGGCTTCCTTCGTTCGCCGTCGGCGTGACCTCCGATGCCGATGGCGGCGAAGGCTCCTTCCGCGCCGCTATCGAGGCGGCCAACGCAGACCCCTCCATCACGGCGATCCGCTTCGCCCCGGGCGTCGGCACGATCGCCTTGGCCAGCTCGGTCACCTA
>JASFUR010000296.1:0-4812 GCA_050050215.1 Gemmatimonadota bacterium | reverse complement strand
CAGTTCAACACCGTGCACGCCATCGCGGCGGGGTATGGCCACGTCTACGTCGCCGACCGCGGCAACCGACGCATCCAGGTCTTCGACTACGACTTGAACTTCGAGCGATACATCACCGGGATGGGCGCTCCGTGGACGGTGCAGGTGACCGAGCGGTACATCTACAGCGGCGACGGTGACGGGAAGATCTACCGACTCGACCACGACGGTAATCTGATCGACTGGGCGCAGACCGGGCTGGGCCACGGCCAGACGGGCTGCATCATCCACTCGCTCCACGCCGAGACGGACACCGAGCTCTACAGGGGCTCGTGCTCCCTGTGGAACATCTCGAGGATCAAGTTCCCCGATTGACGCGGGACGGAGTGATTTCGTCCAACGCTCGAACAGGCTGGGGCTCCGGACCGCGGTCCGGAGCCCCGCTGCGTCTTCCCCCCTGGTCGGTTGGGGCCCCGTTCGGCCCCCGCGCCTCCGGGGTCCGAGATTCTCCTGGCCGGGCTCCGGACGCGTAGTACATTGACGACCGGTGCTGCTCACCCGGCCTGTTCGTCCCTCCAGTGAGAAGACCGCGCCCCATGAGTGAATCCGTACCGGAGATCTCTCTGGCCGAAGCGCCGGAGATCCTGAAGCCGGGCGACGTGCTGCTGATGCGCGGCGACAGCGCGGTCAGCGACCTCATCATGACGCTCGCCGGCGGCGACTACAGCCACGCCGGGTTCTGGAGCGCGGCGGGCGACATCATCGACGCCGGTCCGGCCGGGGTCCTCCACGTTCCGCTCGACGAGCGGCTCTACGAGGAGGACGTGATCGACGTCTTTCGGTTCCACTCCGACGACGGCGAGGAGATGGGCTCGGATGGGTACCCCGAGGCGAACGTCGACGCGTCGTACGAGAACTACCTGAACAAGCCGGACAAGCCCACCAGGTTCGCGTACCACACGCTCTTCCTCGTGGCGATCCTGTTCATCGTGAAGGCGGGCACCGAGCACATGCCCAGCAAGAAGATCGTCCGGCTCATGTTCGAGTGGGCGATGGAGATGATGAACGACTGGCTCAAGCACGGACAGAAGGCCGTGATCTGCTCGGGGCTCGTCTACCGGGCGTTCGACGAGGCGCTCTATCACGAGCACCCGCATCGGTATCAGATCCACGTCGACAACCCCTACGTCCTCCATCCGGACGGTCCGGACGACGCGCCACTGCCGAGCCTCGGCGGCCAGCTCGACGCGTTGGGCGACGAGGCGAAGATGGCCCGTCAGTTCCTGGCGGCCTACGCGACGTCGCTCGGCCTCACCTCGACCGTCGCGGCCGACCCGGACGCGGTCGCGCACCACGTGTACGCCGACTTCGTGAATCCGGCGGACCTGCAGCGGAGCCGCAACCTGACCCGCATCGGGCGTGTGAAGCGGGAGTACTGAGCGGCGTGGATGGGGAGCGTTGGAAGCGCCTCGACGAGCTCTTCCACCAGGCGGTAGATCTTCCGAAGGAACGGCGCGACGCCTTTCTCGAGGAAGCGTGCGGGGACGACGCCGAGCTCCGGGCCGAGCTCGAGGAGCTCATCGCCTCCGACCCGGAGGGTGAGGCCCTCCTCGAGGGCTACTCCGAGGAGATCACGCGGCTCGCAGCGGCGCTCACCTCGGAAGCGGGCACGAGCGTGGGCCGGTATCGGCTGGTCCGCGAGCTCGGCCGCGGCGGCATGGGCACGGTCATGCTGGCCGAGCGGGCCGATGGCGAGTACGACCAACAGGTCGCCATCAAGTTCGTCACCGCGGGCTTCGCCGCGCCCGACCTGGTGGAGCGGCTCCGGGCCGAGCGGCAGATCCTGGCCGGGCTCCAGCACCCGAACATCGCGCGTCTGCTCGACGGCGGGACCACGGAGCAGGGGACGCCCTATCTGGTCATGGAGCACGTGGACGGGCTCCCGATCGACCGGCACTGCGACGGGCGGGAGCTGAGCCTCGAGGATCGGCTGCGGCTGTTCCTCGACGTCTGCTCGGCCGTGGACCACGCGCACGAGCAGGGCGTCATCCACCGCGACATCAAGCCCGGCAATATCCTCGTCTCGGGTGACGGCCGCCCGATGCTCCTCGACTTCGGGATCGCCAAGGCGCTCGCCGACGCCGAGGTCGGTGAGGTGACGCGGACCATCGCGCGCCGTCTCACGCCCGAATACGCCAGCCCGGAGCAGATCCAGGGCGAGCCGGTCACGCCGGCCACCGACGTGTACGCGCTCGGTGGCGTGCTGTACCGGCTCCTTACCGGGGTCGCCGCGCATCAGGTCGAGGGAGCGAGCCTCGCCGCCTGGGAGCGCGTAGTCTGCCAAACGCATCCCGCCCCGCCGTCTGAGCGCATCCGAACCGATCCCGAGGTGACCGGCTCCACGTCGACAGGGTCGTGGGGCTCCCGTCTCCGGGGCGACCTGGACAACATCGTGCTGAAGGCGCTGCACTACGACCCGGAGCGCCGGTATCCGTCCGTGCGAGAGCTGATGGACGACCTGGAACGGTATCTGCGCGGAGCGCCCGTGTCGGCGCGCGGGGACTCGTGGACGTACCGGGGCTCGCGGTTCGCCCGGCGTCACCGCGTCGAGCTCACGCTTGCGGGCGTCGCGCTGGTGGCCGTGGCGGCGCTCGTTCTCGGCGACCACGATCCCGCAGCCCCCGTTCCAGGGCCGGTCGTCTTCGACGGGGACCGGGTCGCCGTCGGCGTGTTCACGAACGAGACGGGAGATCCCACGCTGGCACCCCTCGGATCGATGGCGATGGACTGGATCGTGGACGGTCTCGCGAAGACGGGGCTCGTGGAGGTCGTGCCCGGCGTGGTGAGCGTCGCAGTCTATCAGCAAGCGGACTCGGCGGCGACGGCCACGCCGACCTCCATGGCGTCGCAGATCGCCCAGGAGACCGGAGCCGCGACGGTGGTGTCGGGGGCCATGTACCGGGCCGGGCCCGACTCCATCGAGTTCCGCACCCGCATCACGGACGCGCGCACCGGTGCGCTGCTCCAGGTGCTCGAGCCATACCGGACCGCCGACGACGAGGGGCACCTCGCGCTTCAGCCGCTCCGTCAGCAGGTCATCGCGACCCTCGCCACGGTCCTCAACCCCCGGCTGAGCGACTACGCCATGGTCATCGAACAGCCGCCCAGCTACGACGCGTACGAGGCGTTCGTCCGGGGCGTGGATGCGTACGTCGAGCTCGACGACGAGGCCGCGCTCGCGTTCTGGCGCCGTGCCACCGAGCTCGACGAGGACTATGTCTCGGCGCACCTGGCGTCGGCGCTGCCCCTCATCAACCTCGGCCGGTACGCCGAGGCCGACTCGGTGGCCCGCTGGGTCCGGGGGCTCGGCCAGGACCTGGCGCCCCTGGAGGAGGCGTCCATGCGCTTCCTCATCGCCTACCTCGGCGGAGACCGGGAGGGCGCGTACCGCGAAGTCGTGCGCGGCGCCGAGGTCGCCCCGACGTCGGTCCTCGCCTATCAGGCGGCCCGGGAGGCCCTCGACACCCGACGCTTCCACGAGGCCGTGGAGCGCATCTCGGCCATCGACCCGACGCGCGGGTTCATGAACGGCTGGGTCTCGTACTGGACCGTGATGACCCAGGCCGATCACGCGCTGGGCGATCACCGGGAAGAGCTCGAGCAGGCGCAGCGGGGCAGGGCGCAGTACCCCGAATCGATGTCGCTCCTCGCCGCGGAGCTTCAGGCGCAGGCCGCCCGGGGGCGTCTGCTTGCGATCCGGTCCCTGTTGGGTGAGGCCGCGGATCTCGAGACTCAGCTCGGCTGGACGGTCGAGCGTCTGGGGCTTACGGCTGTGCGGGAGCTGAGGGCGCACGGGCACGGTCTCGATCTGTGGATCGCCATGCGGATGCTACGCTCGGCACTGGACGAGGCGGCCGAGCCGGTGACCCCAGCCGAGGCCGTGGCCCTGGCGATGGGGTTCTACGAGGCGGGGGAGTGGGATCGGGTGCGGGAGACGGCGGCCGAGTGGGAGCCCCGCGCGTCGGGCGCGGACGCATTCAGGCTGCGTGCGATACGGACGCTCGCGGAGGTGAGGATGGGGCTCGGGGACGGCGCCGAGGTCGCGGCCCGGCTCGAGGCCGACACCACCTCCTACCGCTTCGGCGAGCCGGACTTCTGGGCGATGCGCATCCACGCAGTGGCGGGTCGACGGGAAGAGGCCGTCGAGGCGCTACGGGCTGCCAGGGCGGAGGGCTTCCCGTGGACCATCGAGATGCACCGCGAACAGGATTTGGACGGACTGGAAGGGTATGGCCCCTACGAGGAGTTGGTTCGGGCGATCGACTAGCCCGTCCCCCTCCGAATGATCGCCTCCTGGATGTCGATGTACCGCCGGATGGGCTGAATGACCTGCGTCACTCCTCTCTCAGATTCACCATGGGATCGATGCGTGCCGCCCAGCTCGCGGGCACCGCGCAGGCGAGGGTCGCCGCGAGGGCGATGACGCTCGCGCCGACCACGAACGCAATGGGGTCCAGGGGCGATACCTCGAAGAGCAGCGTCTGCAGATAGCGGCTGAGCAGGGCCGCAGCCCCGATCCCGACCACCAGCCCCAGCAGGGCCGGCCGGAGGCCCCCCGCCATCACGTGCCGTAGGACCTCGATCCGCGTCGCGCCCAACGCCGCGCGGATGCCCATCTCCTTGGCTCGACCGCGGACCACGTAGGCCAGGACCCCGTAGACGCCCAGGCCCGCCAGGATCAGGGCGAGCGCCGCAAACCCGGCCATGACGCTTGTGAAGAAGCGGGGTCGGGCCCGGACCTCGGCGTTCAACCGGTCGAGGGGAATGATCTCC
>JASFUR010000295.1:0-4818 GCA_050050215.1 Gemmatimonadota bacterium | reverse complement strand
CGAGCACCCGCAAGCTCGTCGACCTCGCCGCGCGCGAGGGTGTCCGGCTCGTCATCCACGGGCACGACGCCGAGCAGTGGCCGACGCTCCGGAAAGCGCCGGAGTCCTACGGCTGACCCTCGACGGGAATGGGGCGCTTCCAACCTCCACCGCGTCCGCAGCGTCGTAGTCCGAGGTAGGGGCTCGAACAAGGAGGGGATGATGGGGAGGACGCACGCCGGACTGCTCGCCGCGGTCCTGACGCTCGTCGTCGCGGCGCCGCTCGAGGCGCGGCAGAGCTGGCAGCTCGCCGATCAGGAGTGGTGTGAAGACTCGCGCGGAGGAGGGAGTTCGGAGCGCCTCTGCGAGGTGCGGTCGTCGACGCTGTCCGCGACCGACGGGGTCGCGGTGAACGCGGGCGCCAACGGAGCCGTCGAGGTCGAGGCGTGGGACCGCGACGAGATCGAGGTCGTGACGCGCGTGCAGGCGCGAGCGAGGTCCGCGGCGCGCGCTCAGGAGATCCTCGACGCGGTCGACGTGTCCTGGGACGACGGCCGGTTGGAGGCCGACGGGCCCCGCACCGGCCGCCGCGAGTCCTGGACGGTGAGCTACAGGCTCCGGGTGCCCCGCAGCACCGATCTCCGGCTGCGCACGACGAACGGGGGCATCTCCGTCGCAGGGGTCTCCGGTGACATCGACGTGCGGGCCGTCAACGGCGGAGTCTCGTTCGCCGGGCTGTCCGGCGACGTACGGGGCCGGACCACGAACGGGGGGCTCACGGTTGAGCTCACCGACACGAGCTGGGACGGAGCCGGGCTGGACCTCGAGACCACCAACGGCGGCGTGCGGATGAGCGTGCCCGAGCAGTATTCCGCGGAGCTGGAGTTGAGCACCCGCAACGGACGCATCGATCTCGATTTCCCCGCCACGGTTCAGGGCCGGATGGGCCGGAGCCTCCGGACCACCCTCGGAGATGGTGGCCCGACGATCCGCGCGGCGACCACGAACGGGAGTGTGGAGGTGTCGCGGCGCTGAGCCGGAGGGCGGCGATCGCAGAAGCGAGATGAGTACGCTAACGAAATCCTTGGCACTGTCTGGCCTCGCGGACCGATGAGTCAGCCTCCTGCTCATACAGTGTGAGGCCCAGCCGTCGCGCTCACCTCCTGCTCCCTAGGCAGGCGGGCCCGCTTGCTAGGTGAGCGTGCGGCTTCTCAGGGAAGGGGAGGGACTTCCCACCTCGAATGCGAGCAATAGAACGGGCTCCATTGCCTAGCCAACAGCGTCGATGATTCTCTCGATCTGTCGGCGGTGCAAGAGATCGTGGCCGGCGCACATTCGGATCATGTGTCGGACAGACACTTCTCCGCGCTGATTGTGGACACCGACGCGGTCGAGGTCTCCAGGGGACGCGCGACTGAGGAGCCGTAGATTGGACCTTCGAAGGGTGGAGAAGAGCGATAGCGCTTCGTCGCGGTCTGCATGTCGGTAGCCGAGTCGATCAGCCCACAGATCTTGATCCATACCGATGATCTGAGGACGATCCTCAGCCAGGATCGTCCGAAGTCGGTTGCCCCATACCAGCTCTGAGTCCGCGAGATGTTGAAGCACCGCGACGACGTTCCACTTCTCGGTGGACTCCGGCAGGGTGACCTGGTCGCTCGACAAGTCGGCGATGCGCTCTTCGCACCAGATAGCGGTCGATTCGAGGACGTTCATCGGATCTGCATCGCCGAGAAGTCCGAGGACCGCCTCTGTGTACTGAGCCGCGCCTTCGACCGCGGTCCCAGCAGGATTCGAGAATACCGACATCGGTCACTCTCCCACGCGTGGTGCGGTCTAACGGACCCGGAATTCTGCTGGCGCGGCCACCGAGTTCACAAGGCTGTGTGCTGCTAGCCTACCGCGCACGACTGACTATCCGGTACAACAGCGAGCGCCAAGTCGAGCGCTGTTCACGAATCAGAGACGGGCGGAGACCAACCCTTCTGGCAACCCGCGCAGCAGCAATTCCCTGCTGGATGTCACAGCCACCGCGGCTTCGCTCCCAATTCACGCACCCCAGTGCGCGGCGACGCACTCCGCGAAGCGTACTCCCTGGGGAGTCGTTGGCGGATCACCGTAGTAGGTGATCCCCCCGTTATAGGGGTCGTCAGCGGTCCCGACACCGGCGCCGCGATCCCCAACGGCATCGCTGTGGCAGGCGACGGCCGAGCGTTCTACTTCGCGGATTCCGGACGCTGGCGCGTCGCGATCGTCTCGCGGAACGGTGGTGGCGACGATGAGATCCGGTACGTCGACGTTGGAGGGGCGCCCGACAATCTGACGATCAGCGCTTCGGGCAAGATCCTGGCGACCGTCGTCACGTCCAGCGGCGACGTCCCGCTGAGCTTCATCTGCGGATTCCGCGGGCGGACCTGCCGGACCGGCTGGACCGTGTGGGAGATCGATCCAGACACCCGGAGGGCGGCAGAGATCCTTGCCGGGAACGGCGAGCGGATCGCCAGCGTCCCGGTAGCCCTCGAGGTGGGGACTTCCTGCTCCTCGGCAGCATCGGGGATGATCGCGTAGGCGTCTTTCGCAGGCGCTAGGACCCGACGGCTGGGTCGACGAGGATCGCCGCGCTCCGCCTCAGCCCTCCGCCAGCCACTCCTTCAGCGGCAGCCGCGCATCCAGCCGAGAGAAGTCTCCGCCGTCGCGGATCTCCTCGGCGGCTTCGACCACCGCGCGCAGCGCCACCCACGTCAGGCTCCCGCCCACGCTGACGCGCTGGGCCCCGGCGTCCGTGAGGTCCGCGATCGACCGATACGGGCAGGTCTGTGGCGGCGTCGAGCGCTGCGGCGTGCGCCACGACCTCGTCGAGCGTCGCCGCCCCGTCGAGCCTGCCGAGCGTGAACGCGAAGCCCGAGCTGGTGCTCGCGAGCGCCTCGAAGCCGAGCGCCGCGAAGATCCGCGCCGAGCCCGCGTCCCACGAGTTGGGAATGACGAAGGGATCGCCCTCGTGGAGGGCCCTGAACCTCGTGGTCTTGTCGTGCTAGCGACGCATGTCGGGATCGCGGAATAAGAAGGAGAAGTGGCGCCGGTGGGTTACATCAGCCCCAGGTCGGACTCGATCAGCGCGTCGGTCACTTCGGCGGTGAACCACTCCCCTTTGTGCTCACGCAGGATCTCCAGGCCCTCTTCCCGAGACCGCCCCTCGCGGTACGCTCGGGTCTCCAGGATGGCGATCCAGGCCTCGGAGATCCCGACGATCTGACCGCCGAGCGAGATCTCGTCGCCCTTCTTGCCATCGGGATAGCCCGATCCGTCCCACCGCTCGTGATGCTCTAGGACGTACCGGATCGACGATCCGATGTGCTTCATGGGCTCGATGATCGCGGCACCGGTGTCGCAGTGGGAGCGAATCAGCTCCATCTCGTCGGGCGTCAGGGGTCCGGGCTTGTCCACGACCGCGTCGGGCACGCCGATCATTCCGATGTCATGCAGCATACCGGCGATCCGTACCGCCTCGATCTCGTCCTCGTCGAGCCCGAGTGCCTCCGCGACCGCGGCGGCTTGCAGCGCGACCGCCCTGCTGTGGCCCTGGAAGTGGGGACTCCGGGCATCGAGCGCATTCATCAGGGACGTGAGCGTGCCGAGCGTCACGTCTCTGATGTCGGCCGCGTTGCGTGCCATCGCCTCGTACATCCAGTTCACCATGGCACGGTGGTGCTCGTCCGCGGCACGCTTGAGATACGCCCTCTGCAGCGCGCGGTTCAGCGTGTCGAGCTCGATGGGTTTCGCGAGGGACGAGGAAACCCCCAGCTCCGCCGTTGCCGCGGCCGTGCCTTCGTCTCCGTAGGCGGTAACGAGAACCACGCCGATATCGGGATCGACGGCCCGCGCCTCGTGGACCAGCTCGACGCCGGTCATCCCGGGCATGACCATGTCCGTCACCAGGATCTTGGGCGGGTCCGACCGGATCGCTTCGAGCGCCTCGCCGGGATCACTGAACGATCGCACGGGGTGTCCCACTCGTCGCACGAACGCCTCGAGCAGCTCCAAGGACGTTCGGTCGTCGTCGACGACGAAGACGCCGACCTCTTCGATCTGCGGAACGCGGAAGGTGAACCCCAGCTCGCGGAGCTCCCGGTCAGTCGGGGCACGCACCGGATCGACGTCGCTCATGCAATTCTCCCCCGGGCACCGTCAGGGGGGAGCGGACGGCCCAGCAAATGTGGAAATGGCCAAGCCGACGATACCGATGCCCGCGCTGGGCCGCAATCAGAAAAGATGCAGCGTTCTCGAGGCTCCACGAGGGGCACCCTTGGAGCGACCGCGAGGCATTCCGCCGCCGCCTCACACTCCACGTTGTCCGGCAGGCGAGGCGTGCCCACCGGACTATATTGGCAAGCGGGGGACACCATGAGACACGACGTTCAGCTCGATAGAGCGAGCGCGGTCGAGCTCCTCGAGCTGCATGACCGCCTCGACGGGCTCGATGAGGAGCTCCGTGTGCAGAAGATCGCGCTCACCCTCACGCCGCTCGTCAGCATCGTTCTCGCCGCTCCGCTCATCGCCGTGCTCTGGGTGAACCACGCCCGGTTCTTCCTGGCCTATCCGGCGACGTTCGTCGTCATACTGGGCGCGATACTCGCCGTGCTGACGGTCGAGCGCCGTCGTCTCAAACGGACGCGGGACGCGGTCCGAGAGGAGCTTCATGCGGCCGAGGTCGCGCCTTAGCAGGTCGCGCAGCTCCGCAGTGGGCGTCTTCTTGCTGTGATTCCGGACTCGCTACCCGCTCGCCGCCTTCAAGAACTCGGCGATCTTTTCGGCATCGGCCTCGGAGATGTTCCCGCGCAC
>JASFUR010000294.1:0-4820 GCA_050050215.1 Gemmatimonadota bacterium | reverse complement strand
CGGGCCTCGCGCTCGGGAGCGGTTGCACGGTGCAGCCTGAAGACTCGGCCGCAGCCGCTCGGGCGCCCTCGACCCCTTTCGACCTCGAGGAGGTCGACGTTGCCGAGCTCCAGCGGAGCATGGAGGCTGGGGAGCGCTCGGCGCGCTCGATCACCGAGGCGTACCTGGAACGCATCGAGGAGCTGAACCTCCAGGGCCCCACGCTGCGCGCGATCATCCAGACCAACCCCGACGCCGTCCAGATCGCCGAGGAGCTCGACGCCGAGCGGATGGCCGACGGCCCGCGCGGGCCGCTGCATGGCATTCCGGTCGTCATCAAGGACAACATCGATACGGCCGACGGTATGACCACCACGGCGGGCTCCCTCGCGCTCGAGGGTTCCACGCCTCCGCGCGATGCGTTCATCGCGGAGAAGCTGCGCGCTGCGGGCGCGGTCATCCTCGCCAAGGCCAACCTGAGCGAGTGGGCCAACTTCCGAGGCGACCGCTCGAGCAGCGGCTGGAGCGCACGCGGCGGACAGTGCAGGAACCCATACGCGCTCGATAGGAACCCGTGCGGGTCGAGCTCCGGCTCGGCCGTGGCCGCTGCGGCGAGCCTGGCGGCGCTCACCATCGGGACCGAGACGGACGGATCGATCGTGTGCCCGTCCTCGCTATGTGGCGTGGTCGGGGTGAAGCCGACCGTGGGCCTGTGGAGTCGGTCCGGCATCATCCCGATCTCGGTGTCGCAGGACACGGCAGGCCCCATCTGCAGGACCGTGCGAGACGCGGCGAGTCTGCTCGGACCACTGACCGGCGCCGACCCACGCGACGCCGCCACACCCGCGAGCCAGGGGCATGCGTACGTGGACTATACGCAGTTCTTGGATGCGGACGGGCTCCGTGGGGCGCGCATCGGAGTTACGCGCAACTTCACCGGCCCGAACCCTCGCGTGTTCGAGGTCTACGCACGAGCCCTGGAAGAGCTGACGGCTGCGGGCGCCACACTCGTCGATCCGGCCAGCCTCGATCCCGAGGCATACAACACGCCTCTCGAGACCGTCGTGCTGGAATACGAGTTCAAGGCGGGCCTCAACGCCTACCTCGCCGCGCTCGGACCCGACGCACCCATGAAGAGCCTGGCGGACGTCATCGAGTTCAACGAGCAGAACGCCGACCGTGAGCTCGCGTTCTTCGGCCAGGAGACGATGATCTCCTCACAGGAGCGCGGACCGCTGACCGACGAGGAGTACATCACGGCGCGCGACTCGATTCGGCAGCTGAACCGCGACGACATCGACGGGCTCCTCACGGAGCATCAGCTCGACGTCCTGGTCGCGCCCACCGCGACCGTAGCTTGGCTCACCGATCACGTGAAAGGCGACCGGTTCGAGGGGCCCTACTCGGCGAGTCCCGCGGCGATCGCCGGCTACCCGTCCGTCACGGTCCCCATGGGCGACGTGGCGGGCCTGCCCGTCGGGCTGAGCTTCATCGGCACCGCGTGGAGCGAGCCCGTGCTACTACGGCTCGCGTACGCCTACGAGCAGGCGACCGGACACCGGCTGGTGCCGGACTTCAGGGCGACGGCGGGATAGAACGCGACCGCAGCCTCCACGTCGCGCCGGTTACGCCTCCGGCGGAATCATCGTCAGCCGGCCTTCGCCTCCGTTCGCCCCGCGCTCGTCCGCGCAAATCCCGTCGAAGCTCCCGTCGTCCTGGCGCATGAGCGTGCATTCGACTCGGACGCCGGGGTTCCACGCGAAGGTCAGCTCGTCCCCCTCCAGTGCCTCCTCCGTCAGATCCATCGGACCGAGGTCCTCGTTCATCATGACGATGCGAAGCGCGCCGTCGCGCTCACCGACCTCGAACATCACCGGGAGCGGATCGCCGCCCGGGGGGGTCATCTCACCCGACCACAGGCCGGCCGTCAGGTCCTGCCCGTGCGCGGGTGATGCGAAGATTGCGCCCAGGGCGAGAAGTCCAGCGGCGGCGGTAAGGCTCTTCATGCAGTCCCTCTGATGTCGGATGGCTCGAAGGAGCGGACCGGGGTGGTACGATCCGGCCCCGGTCCGCGTTCCCTTCGACGGCTCATCGCGTTCCGGCGTGGTCGAAGAACGCGAGGGCCTCACGCACGCCTCGGAACTCCGACTCGTTGCGACCGGCGGCGGACGGGAAGTGGCTCTCCGGTCCGGGGACCACGTGGCCTCCGCCATCGATGCGGACGAGCCGCACCTCGGCGCGCCCTCCGCTCACTTCTTCGAGGTATGAGGCGCCGGCTTCGGACGAGAGCGCTCGCCCGATGACGGACCCTGTGGGCGCGATCACGTCTCCGCCCGAAAACGGGTTGATGGGGTCGGCCGAACCGTTGACCATCAGCACCGGAACCGCGTCGCCCGAGGGGCGGCACTTCGATGCCTCCGGTGGCGGTGGGCTCGCGCCGAACACGGCGACCGCACGCACGAGAGCGCCTCCCTCGAGCGCGAGGCGGAACGCCATGTGTCCTCCGCCCGAGTAGCCGAGCGCGTAGATCCTATCCGGGTCGGCCGTGCGTGTTTCCGTGAGATGCCGGGCCAGCTTTCGGATGAAGGCGACGTCGTCGTCGGGCCCCTCGGTCCGGACTTCGCCACCGAGCCGACAGTCCCGCCACACACCGCCGAGGGCCTCGGGATACGCCACGAGCCAGCCACGCTCTGAGGCGGCGCGCTCGAGTTCACCTCCCAGAAACCCGCGCAGGCGGGTGGCCGTCCCTCCAGTTCCGTGCAGCGCCAACACGAGGGGACGAGGGGCAGTCGTCCGTGAGGGGCTCTGCGCCGGAACCGGATCGTACAGTGCGAACGTGCGTGTGCGTCCGCCCATCTCGAGCGAGTTCGGCACCAGGGGAGGGTCGGTGGGGCGGGGCCGGGGGGGCTCCAGCGACGCACCTGCGATGGACGCCAGAGGTAGCGCGGCGAGCGCCGCGACGATCACGATCTCCCACGCGAACGCGCCTCGGCGTGGCAATCCGAGCCCAGGCCGGAGCACGGGGAGCAGCGCCGGCACGGCCGCCCGGTAGCGCCGATAGCGCTCGGGGTGGGCATCCATCAGGTCGCGCTCCTCGAGCACCGTAGCCCAGAGGCTGTAGAACGTCATCCCGGCAGCGAAGACCGCGTGTCCGAGCGTCATCTGGGGACTGCTCCAGAAGGCGATCAGGAGGCCGGCGGTCATGGGATGGCGGACGATCCGATAGAGACGCGTCTCACGGAGCAGCGGTGGCTGTGGGGCGTCGCCGCGCGCGTGAGCCGCGGCCTGAGCGACGCCGAAAAGGTGCCAGTGAGAGAGCGCGAAGGTCGCCCAGACCGCAAGCGCCCATCCGGCCCCGTACGCGATCCACGTGAGCGTCCCCGGCAGCGTGCCCGACACGTCCCAGATCACCATCGGGATCGGGCGCCACAGCCAGAACACCACGCCGAGCAGAAGCCCGGAGACGAGCACGTAGGTGCTTCGCTCGAGGCCTTCGGGAATCCACTGTTTCAGAAGCCGTTTGAACCAGGGGCGGGCCATGACGGAGTGCTGCAGCCCGAAGGCCACGATGAGCAGCACGTCGACGAGAAGAGGCGGGCCCAGCGGACCGGCTCCGCGGTCCACTGTCTTGGGCACCCCGATGTCGGCCAGGAAGCCGACCAGATAGCCGATGGAGAGCGCGAAGGCCGCGTAGCCGAGCGCGCCGTAGAGGCGCGAGAAGATACGTCTCATGGTCACCTCCCGAGCGCCCCGAGCGATGGGCGCGGAGCACCCTTGCCATAAATGAACAGACAATTCATTATATAGTCATGGCTCAGTATCTCAAGGAGGAAGTGCGGGACCGGATCCGCGCCGCGGCGCTCGGGGCGTTCGCATCGGAAGGCTACGCGGAAGCCACCATGGCGGGCATCGCCGCCGCGGCCGGCGTCTCGGCGGGTAACCTGTACCGCTACTTCGAGAGCAAGGAGGATCTGTTCGATGCCGTCGTGCCGAGGCGTCTCGTGCGCCGTTTCCGTCGGCTGCTATCCGAGCGGCTCCGAGGCGCGGAAGGAGAGCGGGACGTGCGGGATCTCGGTCCGGAGCACCGGTACTGGCTGGCTTCAGGCGAGCTGTTCGACTTCGTGCTCCAGCACCGGCTGGAGGTCATCGCATTTCTGGGGCGCGGACGTGGGACGGCCTACGAGCGCGTGCACGGGGAGGTCGTGGACGAGCTCGTGGATGCCGCGACCCGACACTCGGCCGCGCTCGCGGGGAGCGTCGACGGGCGCGCGACCCTCGCCTTCGACCTCGAGCAGATCTACAGGAATTTCGTCGACTCGCTCGTCCGCATCCTGAAGCGCTTCGAGAGCAACGACGAGATCCGTGAAGCGGTCGGCGCGTACGAGCGATACCACCTCGCAGGGCTGGCCGCCTTGCTGCCATAGAGCAGCTTGTTTTTTCGCCAAAAAGCGAATGACACATTCACTTTAGCGAGGAGAGATCGATGATTGACGACGGACAGGGAAGGATTCTGGTCACCGGAGCGACAGGCACCGTGGGTGCGTACCTGCTGGACGAGCTCGTGCGCCGGGGCGTGTCCGTGCGCGGCGCATCCCGCGACGTCGAGCGGGCGCGAACCGAGAAGCCGCGCCTGGAGTGGGCCGACTTCGACCTCACGCGTCCCGAGACCTTCGCACCCGCGCTCGAGGGTGTGGATCGGGTCTTCCTGATCGCACGCCCGGGCGACGACGACCCGGAGCGCACGGCGCGACCCTTCGTGAAGGCGATGGCCATGGCAGGGGTAGGGCAGGCGGTGACCCTCTCCGCCATGGGGGCCGAGAGAAGGGACGACATCACCCTGG
>JASFUR010000293.1:0-4823 GCA_050050215.1 Gemmatimonadota bacterium | reverse complement strand
AAATCCAGCGATTCCGGCGCTGGCCGACGCCCACCGACGCCGCTGGAGGCGTTCCCAAAGCAGGTGCGCTACCGGACTGCGCCACGCCCCGTAAGTGCCTGCGCTGCATACCGTTGCGTTGCTTCACAAACGCAGTACGTCGTGCAGACTGTGCCAAAACTAGCCCCGGTTGCCCGCCTCTCCAACGAAGTCGGCGCACTCGATTCGGGTGACGCGCACGGGGATGTCGCGCCTCGAGTAGGTCGGGAACGCCCGGCCACTCGGCGACCAGGCGCGTTCGGTCAACTCGCCTAGGAGCTCCAGCCGCTCTTCGGCGGTCGTCGTTTCCGAGAGATCGTCCCGCGGCTCCTCTCCCAGGCGGAAGACCCTGACCGAGGTTGGACCCCCGCCCTGCTTCCTTTGCTGACTCGCCATATCCAAATCTACCCAGGCACGAAGTCGGAGGCGCGTGCCTCGTGTCGCGGATTCAGACTCCCCTGCGGTGCGACCCTGTCTATCTGGTGGGAGCCGTCTTCTCAGTCTTGAGCCTCGGTGGTCCAGATGTGCGTCATCGGCCAGTTCTCCTGATCAACAAAGACGCCGATGTTGTTGTTGCTCGGTTCGATTTCGTCCACCACACCAAGAAACGTGGCGCGATCAAGATCGAACTGCGCCCACAAGCTCTCGGGCAGGCATCGCCCGGCGACGGGCGGGGCCGGGGTCGAGAAAACCTCCGAAAACGCATATTGGTTGCCATCCAACGTCATCGGCACCCGTTCTTCATGCATCAAAGAGAATGCCCCATTGTACGAGCTATAGCACCAGTCAGGCCGATCAGCACCGAACTGCAGAGAGAAGAGTATGGGGATCTGCTGAGCTATCGGGTTACCCTGCGCATCTACAATCCCTTCGTAGCCCCCGTCGTTCACAACGACCAGATTCACATCCCATTGGACTGTCGGGTCAGCTGTGGCAAATCCGCTAACCTGCAGCCGTACCGCACGGTAGTCAGGAAGGTCAGAACCGTTCTGGCAGGCGATCAATAGAAGGGCCACTGCAGGCAGACAGTGTTTCTTGAGAGGGTGGCTCATTGCTCTCCTCCTTAGTCTTGGACGGCGCCGCAGTTTCGCGAATAGACAGCTCGGACGGCATACACGCAAGCAGGCTCTGGAGACAGCATCTCCTAGCGGTATCTCCGTTGTTCTCGGACCTCTGACTGGCCTGTTGGGCCCAGCCGATGAAAGTCCCCATGGGCTCAGAGCCCCTTGATGTCGGCCGGATCCGAGTATAGCCGGAGGGGCGGGTCTATACTCACCGTCACCCCGTGGGCATGAGGTCCGGAAAGAGGACCGCCAAGAGGACGCCGGACGCGACGACCGCAACCCAGAAGAGCACCAGCAGGATCAGCATGGCCGGGATCGCAGCAATGGTCCACTTCACCATGAAGGCGACCATGCTCCCGAACCGCATCTCGACATCGGTGACCACCACACGCTGACCGGACTCCATCGCTCGCCTCCCTGAGAAACGCTTCGCGGATTAGGTCCGGTAGGCTACGGCCTCAGTAGCGACCGCGAAAGCGGCCGAGGGATGTGCTCGCGGCTATTCCGCACCTTCTGCACGAGCCAGCGCCATCGCTCCACTGTCATCCCTGCCACGGACGCGCTCGTAGGTGTCCACCACCTTTCTGTAGAGAGCCGCATCCTCTTCCCGCTGGTCGAGCCTGGCGAGTACCCCGGCCAACTGAGCTCGCAACCCAGCCGCCCTCTCATCACTCTCCCCCCGAACCCGAACTTCGACGTCTACGTCATCTACGTCACTCGATACGTAGGCGTGCGTACAGAGCCGGTCACCGTCCTCCCGGTATCCTGGTCGCGAACGGAGGGACGAGCCCTCCGACAGCCGAATCAAAGACTCTCGGAGGACACCATGAAGCGCATCATCGCCATCGCCGCCTTCGCCTTGATCCCCGCACTTGGCGCCTGCGAAAGCCCGACCGGCCCGATCTTCGAAGAGGACGAGAGGGGCTGTAGCTTCATGAGCGTTTGCCCAGAGCTGGGCAACCCCTTCGCGGGCGCGTGGCAGGGGGACAACCCGACCGACGTGGTCAGCGAGAGGGGTGCCAACCACGGCAGTACGCGGCCGACGTTCAGCTAGCCGGTCCAGTGCGGCCCCACAGAGGCCCCCGGCTCGGGAACGGGTCGTGGGCCTTCGTGCGTCTATCACTGGACACTGGACAGCCGCCTCCTCGGATGCTCCCCCGCGAGTGCTCGGCTTCCTGACCTCCACCTCGCTCACGATCGAGGCTCCACCGTCGGCCAAGTCGACCAAATAGCTGACGCGGAGCCGTACGGCCGCGGATCGAGCAGCCAGCCCCCGCTCAGCCCTCGTCCTTCCCCCAGTTCACGATCGGGAACACGGGGAACTGCCCGTTATCACGGATGATGTTGATCAGCCCGATCTGGACGCCATTCAGGTAGCCGGCGTAGTTCACGATGCCGAACTGGAGCCCGCGGAAGTTCTGTGCCTGGTTGTACCCGGACCACTGCACTCCACGTCCGGACTCCGTGATACTCACGATGCCGTCCTGAAGCCCTTCCATGGCACCGCGGGACACGTTCACCCAGTTGGACTGCCATCCGGTGACGTCGCCATCGGAGATCCCCACGACCCCGAACTGGGCACCCAGGAAGTCCCTCGTAGTGTGGTTCACGAGGCCGACGTCCAGGCCCGACACGTCCACGTTCTTGCCGTACAGGAGGCTCAGGCGAAAGCCTCGCACGGACTCCGTTTCGGGGACGATCTGCACGGGCGGCACCAGACCCAGCTGGATGGGGTGCTCGTCCTGCGCCGCGGCGGGGGGCGTCATCGAGAGCAGAGCGAGACCGGCAATGATGGGTGCGACACGCTTCATCGTTCCTCCTCGTCCCGGGCCAGCGCCGGGCGTGTTCGAACTACCGGTTCAGTTGCTCGGTGGGCGGTGCACTGCCCTTCCGATAAAAGTTGAAATCGCAGTACTGGCCACCACTGGCGAGCGTGCATGGTCGGCGAAACTCGGCATTCACGCGGTCGAGGATCACCGGATATCCGGCCAGGTCGTGATCGCAGCCGAGCCGTCCCAATTCGGGACAACCGACTGCAGTGAAGAGATCGACGTTCGCGCAGGTCGATACCTTGATCCGCAGCCTGTCACCCTCGTCCGTGACCGAGTCGGTCTTCCACGTGCCCTGCTCGTCCATCGCGTCGAACATGGCCACGTTGAACTTCTTGAAGTTCTCGAACGGGTCGCCCTCGCACGCCTCGAGCTCGTCGATCTGGTAGATGGCCGGCATGCTGTGGACGGCCACGCTCTGGAAGATCTCCTTCAAGAACGCATAGGCGCCCTCACGGCCATCCCTTCTGGCCGCGACTTTGAACAAAGCGGTGAGTAGGAGGAACTCCTGGGCGACCTCCGGACCGATCCTCGCCGCCTCGGCCACGAGGTCCGGATAGGCCCTGCGGATGCGCCGTCTCTCCCGCAACACCGCGAACAGGAACGGTACCAGGCCCAGCAGCCCGTACCGCCGCCTCATCGCCGCCAGCACGATTCCGATCTGCCTCTTCTGGACTTCCTTCGGGAAGCTCAGCGGTTGCCCGTAGCGAGCAATCTCCTCGACTCGCATGGCTTCAAGCCCCTTTGGGCAGGGATGGAGCCGAAAGCTAGGGGCTCACCGCGTGACGGCGCTGTCAGGCACGCCACGGGACGCCGGGTAGGGAGGTTTCCGAGCCGCAGCGGGACTACTCAGTCCACTCGCGATCGATCGAGGGCGTATGCCTCGAGGACGGGCAGCCCGCCATCAGGAGCCCTGCCGGCGATCCGGCACCGAGGGATCCCGCTTCCCCTGCTTCCTTCTCTCGCCGCGGACCCGCCGGTTGTATGCATCCGTCAGCCATGTGGCGATCACGACGCGACTCCGGAACTCGGGTGTGTCCGCGTCCTCGGGATGGGCCTCGAAGATGCGGCGGGTCGGCCCGCCGTTCATCGACACGAACCAGGCCCCCTCGCTGAACTCGGGCCCTCCGCCGGGCACCGGGCCGACCTTGCCGCGATAGCGGCGACCTTGATCTACGAAATCGATTGAGCTCAGCATGGTGCGGGAACGCTACCGGCCGCGGCGGGGCGGGTCAACGCTCCCCTCGACGTTGCATCGGCCGTGGTCACCCCTTCCTTGGCCTCACGGCGCCGTACCCCATGAGCGCCACGCACGAGACGACGGCCCCCGCGACGAACACCGTCCTGGATCCGTAGAGGTCCCAGAGCACACCGGCAATGGCGCTCGCGGCCAGTAGCGCGACACCGACGACCAGATTGAAGGCTCCGAAGGCGCTTCCCCGCAGCTCGGCCGGCGCGGCGTCGGCGACGAGCGTGGCGAACAAGCCTTGGCTGAAGCCCATGTGTAGCCCCCACACGGCCACTCCGAGCAACGTCAGCAGCCCCGTGCCGCCGAGGGCCAGGATCAGGTCCGCGACCACGAGGAATCCGATCCCGAGGAGCAGCACGGTGTCTCGCCCGCCTGCACGGTCCGCGATGGCACCGGCCGGGTAGGCGGAGAGTGAATAGGCGACGTTCATGACCACCATCACGATGGGCACGAACGTGAGCGGAATGCCGACCTCCTCCGCGCGCAGCACCAAGAAGGCCTCACTGAACCGCGCGAGCGTGAGGACGGCGGCGACGACCACGACCGCCCAGAAGGGCTTTCCCAGACGACGAACGTCGGCCAGCCGAGGAGCCGGTCGATCGGGGGCGGTGTGTGAGGCGGGCTCCCGCACGCCGAACGTGAGAAGCGCGACCGCCACCAGAG
>JASFUR010000292.1:0-4841 GCA_050050215.1 Gemmatimonadota bacterium | reverse complement strand
AATCTCGCGGTCCTGAACCTGCTTCCGATCCCGGTGCTCGACGGTGGACACCTGCTGTTCCTCGGAATCGAGGCCGTGCGAGGCGGGCGACCCTTGTCGGTGGAGCAGCGCCTCAAATGGAGCAATGTCGGCTTCATCGTGCTCGTGGGCATCATGATCTGGGCCCTGTCCAACGATTTCCTGAGGCTGCTCGGTCTCTGAGGGCTGCCCCCCGGGGGGCTACAGCAGGCTCAGCTGGGCAGGTCCCGCACGACGACGGAGCTGCTCCACGTCGAGCAGCTCCGTCGGCCGGTCTTGTCGCGCGACCTCGAGGTGCCCCTCCCACCCGGCCTTCCGCAGCGCGTCACCGACGATCCTCTCCGCGAGGAGGGGCCGATTGCACTCTCGTGAGAGGTGTGCGAGGACCACGCCGGCGAGCCGCGGATGGAGAAGCTCGACCGCCAGCTGCGCCGCCGCCTGGTTCGACAGGTGCCCGTGGCTGGAGGCGATCCGCTGCTTGACCGAGGCGGGGTAGGGGCCCGTGCGGAGCATCACGTCGTCGTGGTTGGCCTCCAGGACGAGGAGGTCGCAGTTGCTCAGCGCATGACGGATCTGTGCGGTCGGCCGGCCGAGGTCGGTGGCGATACCGACCCTGAGGCCGCTGCGCTCGTCGACCACGCTCACACCCACCGGGTCGGCGGCGTCGTGCACCGTGTAGAAGGACTCCACCCGGATGTTCTGGATGGTGAAGGGCGTGCCCGGAGAGTACTCGACGACGGTTTCCTTGCCCCTGAGGAGCTTCTCGCACGCTTCGCGTGTCCGCGTCGTGAGATGGAGTGGGGTCGAGTGCCTGCGCGCGAAGACGCCCATGCCGCGAGTGTGGTCGCCATGGTCGTGGGTGACGACGATGGCCGCGATCGAATCGGCGGAGATGCCGAGCTGGTCCAGGCGCTCCGCCAACGAGCGGGCACTGAAGCCCGCGTCCACGAGCACGCGGGTGTCTCCCGCGCAGACCAGGACCGAGTTGCCCGCGCTGCCGCTGCCGAGGACCGAGACCCTCACGCCCCGTGAGCGCGCCGGCCGGCCGTGGCGTCCCAGGCCTCCTCGAGGATGCGACGCTGGCCCGGCGTAAGCGGCTGGTCGCGCCGACCCATCGCGAGCTCGGCCGTCTCGAGGAACTTGTCGAGGCGATGATCCCTCAGGTCCGGTCCCGACCCCCAGCTGAAGGGCGGCACCACCGTCGGTGGCATGAGCCCCCCAAAGACGTTGCTGCCCGCGCCGATGACCGTTCCGGTGTTCAGGACCGTGTGGATCCCGGTCTTGGCGTGGTCGCCGATGAAGCAACCGACCTTCAACATGCCGGTGTCGAGGTCACCGTCCGGTGTCCAGACGTGGACGGGCCGGTAGTTGTTCTTCAGGTCGGAGTTCGTCGTGAACGCCCCCAGGTTGACCCAGCGGCCGAGCATGGCGTGACCGACGTAGCCGTCGTGTGCCTTGTTGACGAAGCCCGTGAAGACGCTGTCCGCCACCTCACCCCGCACGATGCACACGGGTCCGATGGACGAGGTGCCGACGTGTCCGCCCAGGATCCGCGAGCCCGTGCCCACGAAGAGCGGACCCGTGAGCCGGGCGGGACCCTCGACCCGGACGTGGTCGGAGAGCCTGACCGGCCCGCCCCGCGTGTCGACGTGCACTCCGGGCTCGATCTCTGCGCCTTCGCCCAACGAGATCGCCCCAGCTCCGATGCGGGCGATCCCCTCCGGCTCGTCGTCTTCCCAGAGCCGGTCGACGTCGTCGGCGATCACGGCGGCGTTGCGATCCACGAGGTCCCAGGGGCGCTCCAGCATGTCTCCCTGGAGAACCATGACGTCACCGCGATCGGTGGGGGCTGCGTCCGGGTCGCGCAGCCAGAGCTCCGACGGTAGCGGCTCACCCTCCGGCAGGACCCATCCGGCAGGCTCTCCCGACAGGATGAGGCGACGCGCCCCGTCGACCGGGGCGACCTTCTCGAGCGCGAGCGCAGCCCGACTCGAGAGCAGGACCCGCGTGCCCTCGAGGCCCACGTCGTCGAGCGCCACCGTCGGCGCTGCATCTGGCTCGTCGAATCCGCGGAGGGCGTGACGCGTGAGATGGCCCTCGCACGCCACGCCGAAGACGTGCTCGGCGCGCTCGCGGAGCGTCATGCAGCCGCAGAGCAGCTCTCCGACCGGTCGGGTGAGGGTGAAAGGAGCCCATCTCCGGGCTTTTCGATCGTCGAAGAGGAACAGGCGAACCGACATCAGGCCCGCTCGTCCTCGAGCCTGACCAGGAGCTTCTTGAGGTCGGGGGCCCGCTCCCTGGGCATCACCAGTGTCGTTCCACCCGTCCTCACTACGACGAGGTCGTCCACGCCGAATAGCACGACCGATCCCTCCTCGGAGAACACGACGTTGCCGGTGGAGTCCACCGGGTGTGCCTCCCCGATGGTCACGTTCCCCGAGGCGTCGGGTTCCCGCGTTCGGGAGAGCGCCTCCCAGCTGCCCACGTCGTCCCATGTGAACGTCGCGGCGACCGTCGCCACGCGCTCGCTGCGCTCCATTACCGCCCGGTCGATCACGCTGACCGGGACCGAGTCGAAGAACGCTTCGTCGCTCTGGTCCACGAGGGGCAGGTGGGCGGAGATGTCGGGCGCGTGTCGCTCGATCTCCTCGAGGAGCACGGATGCCTTCCAGACGAATATCCCCGTGTTCCACAGGTAGCCGGCGTCCACGTAGCGGCGGGCCGTCTCGGCGTCCGGCTTCTCGTGGAAGGCCTCGACGCGGAACGCCCTGGCTCCGGCGACCTCGATCTCGGCGCCCGGCTCGATGTGGCCGTAGCCGGTCTCGACGCGGTCCGGCACCACCCCGACGCAGACGAGGAGCTCGTCCCGGGCGGCTACCTCCACAGCGGCGTCGACGGTCTCACGATAGGCGTCGAGCGGCTCGATGAGGTGGTCGGCGTGCAACGACACCATCACCGCGTCGGGGTCCAGGTCGACGAGGCGGCGCGCGGCCCACGCGAGCACGGGGCCGGTCCCCCGAGCCTTGGGCTCGATCCAGTAGGTAGCGTCCGGGACCCCGGTCAGCGCGGCGCGGAAGGGGGCCGCCAGGTGCTCACCGGCGAGGATGCGGATGTTGTCGGCCCCGACGAGCGCCCGCGCCCGGTCCATGGTGTCCGCGATGAGCGGGCGCTCGCTGGCGAGCGGCAGCAGCTGCTTGGGGCGCTCCGGCGTGCTGACCGGCCAGAAGCGCGAGCCGATGCCGCCCGCGAGCACGACGACCCAGACGTGACCATCAGCGCTCACCGAGCATCTCCCGGATTCGGGCGACCAGCTTCTTCGGGCTGAAGGGCTTGGTCAGGAAGTCGTCGGCTCCGCCCGCCAGGGCCGCCTCTCGGTCGGTGTCCTGGCCCTTTGCCGTCAGGATGATGACCGGGGTGGTTCCCCGCTCGGGGTCGCTTCGGATCTTGGACAGAACCTCGAGGCCGCTGGCTCCCGGCATGATCAGGTCGAGGATTACGAGATCGAACGAGCCGCGTTCCCACGCCGCGAGGCCCTGGTCGCCGTCCCGAGCCAGCTTGACCTGGAAGCCCTCCATTCCAAGGAGCGCCGTCAGGATGCGGCGGATGTGGGGCTCGTCGTCGACGACCAGGATGCGCCCGATAGAGGATTCGGCTTGGTCGTCGGGCAACGTTCACCTCGGATGAGAAGGGCGGTCGGCCAGCGGTTCGGGCGGGCACCGGACCCTGCCGGCAAACGCGCGCGGAACCTACCTGGCGAATGGGGTAAAGTCAAGCAATCATGCGCCTTTTCGGGCTTGACCGCAGGGTCTGCTCCCGACAAGTTCGTGCACCTTCCCACAGCCCCTTTGGAGGGCTTCCCGGACCTTGATAAACGCCGGATATGCGCGCCCGCACGCGCCTCGAATCCTAGCGGTCGTCGCCGCGCTCGCGTTCGCGCTCACGGCATGTGGTAGCGATCCTTTCGCGTTTCAGTGGAACGACACCCCGGACACGGCGAAGATCTACTCGCTGCAGCGTCCTGAGCTGAACATCGCGACCGCCTTCGGCTTCTACGACGGTGTCGGCTTCCCCGTCGAGTCACCGGGTGCAACGGGGTTGTGGGACGCCGCGCTCGATACCCGCGACGGCGAGCTCGTGCTGCTGCCGCCGGGCGCCCTGGGCGTCGGGTCACAGGCCCTCATCGCCAGCATCCCGGGCATGACGTTCGACGACGTCATCGAGGCTCCGGGGAACACGGACGATTACGAGGAGGACAACCCGGTTCCGGTGGTCGCGGGGACGGTCTACGTGATCCGTACTGGTTCGCGGTCCGGCTCGTTCGGCTCCACGTGTCGGTACTACTCCAAAATGGAGCCGATCGACATCGATCTCGCCGAGCAGAGCTTGACCTTCCGGTACGTGACGAGCCCGATCTGCAACAGCCGCGACCTCGTTCCGCCCCAGTGATCGGCTAGATGCTCGACATCCGGCGGCTACGGGCCGAGCCCGAAGCGGTGAAGGCCGCGCTCGCCAAGCGCGACCCGGAGCTCGCGGACGCGATCGACCGCGTGCTGGCCCGGGACGTCGAGCGGCGCGAGGCGCTGACTCGCGTCAACGATCTCAAGGCCGAGCGCAACGAGACGTCCAAGAAGGTCGGCGAGCTCAAGAGGGCCGGGGAGGACGCGGACGAGATCATCGCTCGGGCCAAGGCGCTCGGCGACGAGATCAGCGCGCTGGACGACGTCGTGCGTGACTGCGACGAGGAGATCGAGTCGACGTTGCTGGGTGTTCCCAACACCCCGCTCGACGAGGTTCCCGTCGGAGGTGAGGAGGCGAACGAGGTC
>JASFUR010000291.1:0-4841 GCA_050050215.1 Gemmatimonadota bacterium | reverse complement strand
CGCTTCCAGGCCCGCTCCTCCACGGATTGGCTGATGGCGCAGAAATTCCCGTGGATCGGCGCGTCGTACTGCACCGAGCTGCTCTGGATGACCGTCTGGGCGATGATGCCCTCGTCGCGGAGGCGCAGGTGGACCAGGGTCCAGCCGGTGAGCGTGGCCAGCGCCGCCACGCTGCCGCCGAACGCGGTCGAGCGGTGGTTGACGTTGGTGGGCTCGAGCGGCACCGAGAGGGTGACCCCGCGGGGACCCGCTTCGACCACGTCGATATCCATCGCCGCGGAGAGCGGGATGTGGTCCTTCAGGTATGCCTCGACTTCTGCCTTCGTCAAAAGTCCCCCACGAAAGTGATCTCCGGGACGAGCTCGTAGCCGGTCTCCTTCGCGACGGTCTCGCGTGCCAGGTCGATCAGCGCGCGCACGTCCCGAGCCGTGGCTCCTCCCAGGTTGACGATGATGTTGGCGTGCTTGTGGAAGATGCCCGCGCCTCCGTGCAGGTGCCCCTTCAGCCCGCACTGGTCGATGAGCCGTCCGGCCCCGATCCCTTCGATCTTCTGGAAGATCGAGCCGGCGCACGGGTAGAGCCACAGGTCCGGATGGCGCTCGTCACGCCACTCCAGGTTCTCGCGCATCACCCGCCTGAGCTCCTCGACCGGGGTCGGTTGGAGTCGGAACGTCGCCGACAGCACCACGTCGTCACGGTCGTGAAGGACGCTCTGGTCGTAGCCGAAGTCGAAATACTCCACGGCGACGGTTCGGCGATCGCCCTCTTCGGTCAGGATGTCGGCGGACTCCAGGATCTCCTCGACGAAGACCGTACGCTCTCGGGCAGGGGCGGGAGAGAGGAAGTGCAGGTTCTGCCAGAGCGCGCCGCCCACGGTGCTCGGAATGCCCACGAAGTGGTGCAGCCCTCCGAGCCCTCGGCTCACGGTCGCGTCGATGAGGTCCGGGAAGGTCTCCACGCCCGCGCCGGCCCGCACGCGCACATCGTCCAGGAAGTCCACGCCGCCCACCTCGGAGCGGATGACGAGCCCCGCAAAGCCCCGGTCGCCGACCAGGATGTTGGCCCCCCGGCCGAGCAGGAAGCGGGGCACCCCGGTTTCGCGGGCCACCTGGATGGCCAGGGCGAGCTCATCCGGCGTCCGTGCCCGGTAGAGGAGCTCGGCCGGTCCCCCGATCCGGAACGTCGTCAGAGGCGCGAGCGGCGCGTCCCGCTCGAGCCGGTCCGCTCCCAGCGCGGCCTCCAGCCTGGAGACTTGCTCAGGCGTGATGGTTATGGACGTGCTCCGTGGGTGAGCGGGATGGGGAGGCGAAAACATAAGGCCGCGCCCCCTCTGTCAGGTACCCGACTCCGTTGCAGGGCGCGGGCCGGTGGTTCTGCGAGGCGCGTCCGGAACCACGACGGAGGAGGCCGGGAGTGTCCGGTTCCGGGACGCCCGATCGCGCGATCGCGAACGGCGGGGCCGACAAGGAACTCGAGATGGCCGAATGCAAGTGACGGCACCACAGATACTTGTAGGATTTCAAAACTTCTGGCACGGGCCTTTCGTAGAGAGAGGCACAAGATGACGCGGCACGGTGCTCGGCCGGAGGGTGATGACGTGATGAGTGGCGGGGTCGGTGTTCAGCCCACCGGCTCCGGTCGGGCGCGCGTGCCGCAGGTAGAACGAACGAAGAAAGGGGAACACTTGAGGCGAAGCTCGAGATTCGAAGGGCCCACGACGCGGACGGCGACGTCCCGATCCGAGGCTCGACCCGCGACCGCGGCGCGCGTCTTCGCGCTGGTCGCGGTATTCATGGCACTCTGCGCGACGGTCTTGGTGGCCCAACAGGCGCCACGCATGCTCACGCTCGACGAGGCCGTCGACATCGCGCAGCGCAACAACCCGGGCTACCTGACCACCGCCAACGACCAGGCCGCGGCGGACTGGGGGGTTCGTCAGGCGTACTCGGCCTTTCTCCCGACCGTAAGTGCGAGCGTGGGCGGGGGCTACCAGGCCAAGGGCGAAGTGCGGTTCGGCACGATTACGCTCGACAACCAGACAACAGACTGGCTGCAATCGAGTTACCGCGTCGGCTTCAACTGGAACCTGAACGGAAATACGATCTTCGGCGTCTCGAACGCCCGGGCGAGCCGGAGCGCGACCGAGGCCACGATAGAGGCGGCTGAGTTCAACCTCGAGTCCGCGGTGGCCGCCCAGTACATGTCGGTGCTCAGGGCCCAGGAAGGCGTCGATGTGGCCCAGCGCCAGCTCGATCGGTCGGAGCAGAACGCACAGATCGTGAGGACCCGTGTCGCGGCCGGGGCCGCCGCGGGAACGGACGGCACGCAGGCCGAGGTCGAGCTCGGCAGGGCCCGGGTCCAGCTCATCCAGGCGGAGCGGGACCTGAGGCAAGCCAGGCTCATGCTGGGCGAGCAGCTCGGGGTCGGCTTGGAGGACGGCGTCGAGCTGTCGAGCGAGTTCGAAGTCTTCGAGCCCTCGTTCGAGCTCGAGGACCTGATGACGACCGCGATGACCGAGCATCCATCGCTGTTGGCTTTCCGCGAGCGGGAACACGCCAGCAGAGCGCAGGCTCGGGCGACCACGACGTCCCAGTACCTCCCGACGATCAACGTCAACGGGGGCATCAGCGCCTACTCGCAGGAGGCGCTGAACAACGACTACGTGCTGGGTGGCCTCCGCCGCAGCGCGGACAGCCAGCAGTCGAACTGCGAGTTCTACAACGCCCTCGAGAACGGCCTGAACGGCGGGCTCCCGGGCTATACGATCCAGGATTGCAGCCAGTTCGTGGTGACGCCCGAGATGCAGGCGGCCGCGCTGGCGCAGAACAGCCAGTTCCCGTTCGACTTCACGCGGAACCCGTTCCAGGTGGGGCTGACGATCTCGCTGCCGATCTTCACCGGCTTCAGCCGCCAACTCCAGGTCTCGCAGGCGAACAACCAGGCGCACGACGCCGAGCTCAACCGCCGCGCCGAGGAGCTCCGGCTGCGCACCCAGGTCACGAACGCGTACGACAACCTGGAATCGGCCTACCTGGTGGTGCAGGCGGAGTCGCGGAACCGCGAGCTGGCGCAGAACCGGCTCGATCTCGAGCAGCGCCGCTACGCGCTCGGCGCCTCGGACCTGTTGCAGCTCCTTGACGCGGAGACCAGCCTGTCGACTGCCGAGCAGTCGTACCTCAACGCGGTCTACGACTTCCACTACAACCTGATCGCGCTCGAGGCGGCCGTGGGCGAGCCGCTTCGGCCCAGCTGAGGAACGGGATACCACGTGGATATCATTCGAGACACCAAGCCGCAGAAGAAGCGGAAGAGGCTCCTGTGGGGCGCGGGCGGCGTGGTCTTCCTCGCGCTGGCCATCTTCGGGACCCGACTTCTGCCCACGGCCGTCCCGTCCGTCGACGTGGCCACGGTGTGGCAGGACACGGTCGAGCACGGGACGATGATCCGGCAGGTCCGGGGCCCGGGAACGCTGGTTCCCGAGCAGATGCGGTGGATCACGGCAGAGACCGCTGGGCGCATCGAGCAGATCATGTCGCTCCCCGGCACGAGCGTGAAGCAGGGCGACGTCATCATGCGGATGAGCAATCCCGACGTGGACATGGCGCTCCTGCAGGCACAGCAGCAGCTCTCGGCCGCACGGGCGTCGCTCGCGCAGCTGCGCACCAGCCTGGCGACCCAACAGCTGCAGCAGCGGGCCACGATCGCAACGGTGCGGACGCAGTACCTCGACGCGGATCGGGAGTACAGGACCAACCAGCGCCTCTTCGACGAGAATCCGAACCTGGTGGCCCAGGCCGACCTCGACCGCAGCAAGGAGCTCGTGGACGAGCTCGAGCTCAGGCTCCAGCTCGAGCAGGACCGGCTGGACGTGATGGCGAGCACGGCCCAGGTGCAAATCGAGGCGCAGGAGGACCAGATCGACCGGCTCCAGGCGCTCGAGCGCTTCAACGACGAGCGGCTCAGCTCCATGCAGGTCGACGTGCCGGTCGGCGGCGTGCTCGCCGCGCTCGAGATCCCGCTCCAGGAGGGGCAGTGGGTGCAGTCCGGCCAGAACCTCTCGCGGGTCGTCGTGCCGGGCCGCCTCAAGGCCGAGATCCGGATCACGCAAACACAGGCGCAGGACATCGCGATCGGACAGGTCGCGCTCATCGACACCCGCACCGACACGATCCAGGGCCAGGTGACCCGCATCGATCCGGCCGTCCGCAACGGGACCGTCACGATCGACGTGTCGCTGCCCGACGATCTGCCGCCCTCGGCCAGGCCCGACCTGAGCGTGGACGGCAACGTGGTCATCGAGCGGCTCGACGACGTCGACTACGTGGGTAGGCCCACGTTCGGCCAAGCGAATCAGCGGGTGAGCATCTTCAAGGTGACCCCGGATGGGCAGTACGCGGACCGCGCGACGGTACAGCTCGGCGCGAGCTCGGTGAACGACATCCAGGTGATGGACGGACTACAGCCGGGAGACGTGGTGATTCTCTCGGACATGTCCCGTTGGGACGGATACGACAGGGTGAGGCTGAGGAGCTGACGCAGACGCCGACCCCGTCCGACGGGGTCGGCCACACGGGAGGGTTACGATGGCCGAAGAGCACACGCAGGACGCATCCGGGCAGGACGCCGGCGCGCAGGGCACGCCGGGACAGGCGACTCAGGCACAGGGTGCCACCGCGGAGGCTGCCGGAACGTCCAACGGGCAGGCGCTCATCCACCTGGACGGCCTCAGCAAGGTCTTCTACACGGAGGAAGTGGAGACGCACGCGCTGTCGAACGTGAACCTGGGGATCGGGACGGGGGAGTTCGTGTCGATTGCGGGCCCGTCGGGGTGCGGCAAGACG
>JASFUR010000290.1:0-4869 GCA_050050215.1 Gemmatimonadota bacterium | reverse complement strand
CCGCTCGACCGGGCTTCCCTCGTGGCCTTCTCGCAGGGGGCGACCGTCCTCGAGCGGTCGACCTCGGATCGGGCTCGGCTCCGGAACTCGCTCGACACGCTCGAGCTGAGCGCCGGAGCGACGAGCTTCGGACCGGCCCTCAAGGTCGCGCAGACGATCCTCGAGGAATCGAACCTGGCGCGCGGTGAGGTCTATCTGCTGAGCGACTTCCAGCGTCTCGGTTGGACCGGTGACGAAGGCATACGGTTCCCGGCGGGCTCCGATTTCATCCCGGTGCCGCTCGGCGCCGATTCCACCGAGGCGAACATCCTGGTGACGGACGTCTCGCTGCCGCGCCAGTCCGTGTCGGGGCGGGAGCGGATCACTCCGACGGCCCGCATCGTGCGGCGCGGTGGAGACTCCCCCCGTGACGTCCCCGTCGCGCTCGTCCTGGACGGCCAGGAGATCCAGAGGCAGAGCGTCACCCTGGCCCCCAACGCTGCGACAGCGGTCACGTTCCAGCCGTTCACGGTCTCCCGCCCGCACACGCGTGGCACGGTGACCCTGCCGGACGACGAGCTCAATGCGGACAACTCGCACGACTTCGTCGTGTCTCCCGGAGCGGCGCTCTCGATTCTGATCGTCGAGGGCGCGGGCGCATCGACGAACCAGAGCCTCTTCCTCCGACGGGCTCTCGAGATCAGCGACGACGGTCGCTTCCGCGTCGCGCTTCGGCGCGCTAGCACAGTGCGTCCGGTGGACCTCGACGGCACCGACGTGGTCATCCTCAACGACGTGCAGGTCGACGGTGGCTCGGCCGAGCGGCTCCGCAACTTCATGGGCGAAGGCGGAGGCGTGCTGCTCGCGCTCGGCGAGGAGGGCGGCTGGCCGGCCTCGGCGGCAGACCTGCTGCCTGGCTCCATCGGGCCGGTGCAGGACCGCCTGCAGGGACGCGGCACCCGGCTCGGCTTCCTGCAGTACTCGCATCCGATCTTCGAGGTGTTCGCGGGACCGCGCACCGGAGACTTCTCCGGCGCACGCTTCTTCCGCGCCCGCGGCTTCGAGTCGGCCGACAGCGCCGAGGTGCTCGCCCGCTACGACGACGGCTCCGTCGCGATGGCCGAGCATCGCATGGGCAGCGGCAAGCTCGTGGTCTGGACGAACACGCTGGACGACTACTGGAACGATCTCACCCGGCAGCCGGTCTACCTGCCCTTCGTGCACCGCGTGGCCGAGTATCTGGGTGGCCGGGCCGAAGCCGTCCCGTGGTTCACGGTCGGCCAGGTCGTCGACCTGGCGAACCCCGAGTCACTCGTCACCGCGGGGCTCGTGTCCTCGGAGGCGGCAGGGTTGGCGGAGGGACTGGACCAGGTCGCGCTGACGCCGTCGGGGGCCACGGTACCGCTGCCTGCAAGCGAGGGACATCGGTATCTGCCGCTGGAGGAGCACGGGTTCTACACGGTGCGCCCTCCGGGCACGGAGCCGGAGCGGCCGTTCGTCATCGCGGTGAACGTGGACGTGGAGGAATCCAATCTCTCGCGGCTCGACGCCGAGGAATTGGCGGCTCAAGTCATGGCTCCGCCGGGCCCCCAGTCGGGAACGACGCTTAACGTCGAGGAGGCCGCTTCACTCCAGAGGGAAGATCAGGAGCGGCGCCAATCCCTCTGGCGGTGGCTCCTCTTCGCGGCGCTGGCACTCTTCGTCGCCGAGACGGCGCTCTCCAATTGGGTGTCCCGGCAGCCCTCGGGAGCACAGGCGGCCCTCGCGGGTTAAGCAGTAGGAGCGACAACACCGTAGGCGGACCCGCGCCGCCTGGAGGCATGGCGTGTCGTCGCTCGGTCGGCGTACGTTGGAACGGTGTGCGCACAACGGGAGGCTGAAGGACATGACGGAGCTCAGGGAATCCGACAAGCGGCTGGCACGCCACCGTATCGAGGGCGTCGTCCGCAGCGTGCGCTGGAGATGGCGGGCGCGGCAGCTGCTCCGTGGTCTCCTGTGGGTCGCCGGACTCACCGCAGCCGTCCTGCTCCTCTCCGCGCTCGGCCTCGAGCGCGCGCGCTTCGCCTCGGAGTGGGTGGTCGCCTTTCGCTTCCTCACCTGGGGCACCCTCGCGGTCTCGACGTACCTGTTCCTCATCCGACCGTTCCTGCGTCGCGTGTCGAACAATCAGGTCGCACTGTACCTCGAGGAGCACGAGCCGTCCCTCGAGCACTCCGTGGTCAGCGCGTTGGACGAGTCCGACGGTTGGGCTTCGCCCGATCTGAGGCATCGCGTGGTGGAGGTCGCCCTGGACCGTGCGAAGCGGGTCGAATACGGCCGCCGGGTCGAGCAGAGCAGTCTCTACAAGTTCGCCGGCGCCCTGACCGTGCTCGTCCTCCTGGCCCTCGGCACCTCGCTCTTCGGCCCCGCGCACCTGCGTCACGGCCTCGCGGCGCTGCTCCAACCGACGGTCGCGCCCGACGCGGTGAACCCGTACTCGATCGCGGTCACGCCGGGTGACGTCACGATCCCGCGGAACTCGGACCAGACCGTCACGGCGACGCTGAGCGGATTCGACGCCAGCGACGTCTCGATCTTCACGAAGACGGAGTCCGAGCAGACCTTCCGGCGCCTGTCGATGCTGCCGGCGATCGAGGGTGAGAGCGGCTTCGAGGTGATGCTCGTGGGCGTGTCGGAGCGCACCGACTACTTCGTGTCCTCGACCGGCCTGCGCACACCGACCTTCACGATCGACGTCGCGGACCTGCCGTACGTGGATCAGCTCGACCTGACCTACTACTACCCGAGCTACACCGGGCTTCCGGCCCGCGTCATCGAGGACGGAGGGGACGTGGCGGCCCTGCCGGGCACGGTCGTCGAGGTCCGCATCCGACCCACGATGGACGCCCCGGCCGGTCAGCTCCTGCTCGACGCCGCACCCGAAGGCGAGCTGACTCGCCAGGACGACGGCACGTTCGTCACCCGCTTCACCGTCGGGGACAACCTCTTCTACTCGATCGAGCTCGCGAGAGAGAACGGCGAGCTCGTGCCCGCCTCTCCAGAGTACACGATCGACGTGCTCGACGACCGCGCTCCGTCCATCGAGTTCTCAGAGCCGGGACGAGACGAGACGGCTTCGCCGCTCGAGGAGTTCTACCTCGAGATGAACGCCACGGACGACTACGGAATCCGTGACGTCCGGCTCGTCTTCTCGGTGAACGCGGGGCCCGAGGACACGATCGCGGTCTTCGAGACGAATGGAGCGCCGCTCTCCGACGTGTCGGCCGGCCATACGCTCTTCCTCGAGGAGTACGAGCTCGAGCCGGGCGACCTCGTCTCCTACTACGCCATCGCGCGCGACAACCGGACCGGGGGCGAGGCGACGCCGGTCACGAGCGACATCTACTTCCTGAGCATCCGGCCTTTCGAGCGTGCGTATAGGCAGGCTCCGGGGGGCGGTGGAGGCGGCGGTGGAGGCGGCCAGCAACAGGACACGCCGCTCTCGGACCTGCAGAGGCAGGTTATCGCGGCGACGTTCAACCTCATGCGGCAGAAGGACAGCTACGAGCCGGACGAGTTCAGCGAGAACGTCAACAGCGTCGCGCTCGCCCAGGGCCGGCTCATCGGCCAGGTGGGCACGCTGCTGCAGCGCATGCAGAACCGTGGCCTGACGCAATCGGACCCGGGGTTCCGGGACGTCTCAGCCGTGCTGCCCGAGGCCATCGAGGCCATGCAGGCCGCCGCGGACCACCTCGGTGACGAGGAGCTCCAGGACGCCATGCCCGACGAGCAGGAGGCGCTCCGTCGGCTCCAGCAGGCCGAGGAGACCTACGAGCGCTACGTGCAGCAACAGCAGGGCGGTGGGGGCGGCGGCGGGGGAGCACAACGCCAGGCCGCCGAGGACCTCGCAGACCTGTTCGAGCTCGAGCTCGATCAACTGCAGAATCAGTACGAGACGGTCCAGCGTGGGCAGTCCCAGCAGGCCGACAACGAGGTGGACGAGCTCCTCGAGCAGCTGCAGGAGCTGGCCCGCCGTCAGCAGCAGGAGGCCGAGCGCCAGCGGCGTCGAGCGCAACAGTCCGCGCAGGGCGGCGGCGGTGGCGGCGGTCAGTCCCAGCGTGACCTCGCCGAGCAGACGGAAGAGGCCGCGCGCCAGCTTCAGCGTCTCGCCCGTCAGACGAACGACCGCGAGCTCGAAGAGACCGCACGCAGCCTCATGGATGCCGCCCGGCAGATGCGGGAAGCCGCTTCACAGTCGGGCAGCAGTGCCGCAACGTCGGATGCCCAGTCGGCCCTGCAGCGTCTCGAGGAGGCCCGCAGGGAGCTCCAGGATCAGCGGACTCAGAGAGCCCAGCGCGATACCCAGGAGGCGCTGGACCGCATCGCGGAGATGCAGCAGGAGCAGCGCCAGATCCAGAGGGACGTCCGCGACATGCCGACCGAGCGCGGACAGGAGCGCACCGACGAGATCGAGAGACTCCGGGAGCGGAAGGACCAGATGGAGCAGGAGGTCGGTCAGCTCGAGCGGGACCTCGACGACGCGGCGAGTAGCGCCAGGGCGGACAACCCCGATGCCGCGAGGGACATGCAGGCGGCCGCCAACATGATCCGCGAAACCGAGCTGCGGCAGAAGATCCGCTACTCGCGCAACACCATCGAGCAGTGGGACCCGGAGTCCGCCACGACGTTGGAGCTCAACATCGAGGCCGACCTGCAGTCGTTGCGGGACCGGCTCGAGGAGGCGAACGCCACCGCGAGCGACACGCAGCCCGATCCGCTCGAGGAGGCGCTCGACGAGACGCGCAACCTCGTGCGTGGCATGGAGGCCATGAACCGGCGTTTGAACGAGCCCGGTCAGCAGGGCCAGCAGGGCCAACAGCAGGGTCAGCAAGGCCAACAACAGGGTCAGCA
>JASFUR010000289.1:0-4870 GCA_050050215.1 Gemmatimonadota bacterium | reverse complement strand
GTGGTCGGGGTTGGCCTCCACGAGCTTCCACATTCGCCGGGGAATGAGATCCGGCACGTCGCCCCCGGGAAAGAGGAACTGCTCTCCCCTCTCGCGAAGGTCACCGAGCGTCCATGTGTGAAGTTCTTTCACCATAGTCTTGTGGGGGAAGCGTGCAGCCGCCCCGGAATCGGTGGTGGACCGCGGTGCCAGATCGTGGCTCACGAATGTCGAGCATCCCCCTCGTATGGCAAGGCAATGGGAACCGGACGACGGCAACGTCGACGCCGATAACGCGTCAGAGCAGGAGAAGCTCTCCACCTCGTGCCGACTGAGCCGTTCTGCGTAGAGACTCGAGGAAACGGTGCCGAGGCTGTTGGACGCTGCCCACGAGGTGCTAGGCGGAACCGGCCTCGAATCGGGGGGTGAAGGCCGGCCTTTCCCGCACCTCAGAACGGCTCAGAGTGCGTCGCACGTTGGCGCCATGCGCGATTGGCGGAAGCGGCGGAGGACGGCCGAGGTGGAGCCGAAGACGCCCGACATGGTCCCAGAGTGTTACTGGCGCCCAGAGGCCCAAGCACTCCGAAACGCTTTCGGTCAGCGACGGAAAGCCTGAACAGCGAGAACGGTCGCGCTGAGCCCGAGCGAAAGAGCCCCGTCCAAGGCCGTAACCTCACACCGGGCAATCACTTCCAGTAGTGGAGCCAGCCAGGATCGAACTGGCGACCTCCTGCTTGCAAAGCGACTCGCCTAACCTGCGGGTCACGACAAGGACCGTGCAAACCACTGATGGAGCGCAAAGGTGACCACCCGGAGGGGGCAAACCCAGCTCCATCTCGCACCGCTACCCCACCCTAGGGCGCCACATCGATCTCGACAAATCGTCGAGGCGCTGGATCAGCTCCGTCGCCCGTTGCCGCGGCTCCCACCAGAGGCCCAGTTGTCGTTTCACCTATCCGCGCGTACCCTGATTGGGGTCGAGTTCCATCAGCGAGGCTCCACGCCCGACCGAACCCCGGAGGTATCAAGATGTGGCGTCCCCGAGCCCGTATCGTTTCCGCGATCGCCATGCTTGCGGCCACCGCCTGCTCGGAGCGGCCACCCACTGCTGTATCGGAGGACTCACCCTCCGCGGCGCCGGGGCAGATACTCCGGAATCCGGGCTCGCCCACGGTTCTGACACTCGGATCCGGCGAAGCGCTCGAGATCCTCGTGAATCCCATCGGCCTGGACTTCGGCGAGGTGCAGGTCGGCTCGACGTCGGACCAGCAGGTCGCGCAGGTGACGAACGTCGGCCTGCTCAGCGTCGTCATGAGCGGGGCCGGTGGCGCGCCGGGCGGAGATTTCAACGGATCCCAGGATTGTCAGGGCACCACGCTCGCACCAGGCGAGTCGTGCCAGATGTTCTTCACCTTCTCGCCCTCGACGGCGGGAACGGCCACGGCCACCTCCGCGGGCACTTGGAACGGCCAGCCGTACTCCATCGAGCTCCGAGGCACCGGGGTCGATCCTCGCTTCCAGTTCACGCCCGCGGGCGTGAACTTCGGGCCGCTCCAGGTCGGAAGCACCTCAGTCCAGCGCGCCGTGGACGTCACGAACATCGGACTGGCCTCGGTGGTGATGAGCGGCGCGGGCGGCGCGCCAGGCGGAGATTTCGGCGGGTCCCAGAACTGCCAGGGCACCACACTCGCCCCGGGTGAGTCGTGCCAGATGTTCTTCACGTTCGCTCCCACGACGGCGGGCCCCTTGTCCGGCAGTTCCGCGGGCTCCTGGAACGGTCAGCCGTACTCCATCGGACTGTCGGGCACGGGCGTCGCGCCGCGCTTCCGCGTGACCCCGTCCGGCGTCGACTTCGGCGACATCACCGTCGGCGACACCTCGCCCACATCGGTCGTCGACGTCACGAACATCGGCCTGACCTCCGTGGCGATGAGCGGGGCGGGCGGCGCGCCGGGCGGAGATTTCAGCGGGTCCCAGAACTGCCAGGGCACCACGCTCGCCCGGGGTGAGTCGTGCCAGATGTCCTTCACATTCTCGCCCTCGGTGGTGGGCCCCGCGTCCGCCACGTCCACGGGCTCGTGGAACGGTCAGCCGTACTCCATCGACCTGACCGGCACGGGCTTGGCGGTGGGTGGGACACCCTCGAACGACCTGCTCGTCACGGTGTCGCGGCTGGACTTCTCACAGGTGCAGGTGGGTGAGACCTCGCCGCCTCAGGAGGTCGACATCATCAACGTGAGCGCCGCGTCCGTGACCCTTTCCGGGGCCGGGGGAGCTCCAGGCGGCGACTTCGGTGGCTCCCAGGACTGCCAGGGACGCACGCTCGCGCCGGGCGAGTCGTGCCAGATGTCCTTCACCTTCTCGCCCTCGGGGCCGGGCTCGGCCGCAGCCACCTCCGCCGGCACCTGGAACGGTCAGCCGTTCTCGATCGAGCTCGTCGGAGACGGGGTGCCGCCACAGCTCGTCACCTCGGCGTCCGCGCTCGATTTCGGGCGCGTGCAAGTCGCATCCACCGGATCGACTCAGGAGGTCGACGTCACCAACTTCGGGCTCGCGCCGGTTGTCATGAGCGGTGCCGGAGGCGCACCCGGTGGCGACTTCAGCGGGTCCCAGAACTGCCAGGGCACCACGCTCGCCCCGGGTGAGTCGTGCCAGATGTCGTTCACCTTCTCGCCGACCTCGGTGGGCGAAGCCATGGCCGTGTCGGCGGGAAGCTGGAACGGCCAGCCCTACTCCATCGACCTGAGCGGGACCGGCACTACGCCGACGTTCCTGATCACGCCGGTCGGCTTCGACTTCGGGTCGGTGCCCGTGGGCGGTACGTCGGGGACGTACACGTCGGGCATCGTCAACCGCGGACTCGCGCCGGTCGTCATGAGCGGTGCCGGAGGCGCACCCGGTGGCGACTTCAACGGATCCCAGGACTGTCAGGCCACCACGCTCGCGCCAGGCGAATCGTGTCAGATTTCCTTCACGTTCGCGCCCACGATGCTGGGCGCGGCTACGGCGACCTCGGCCGGCACTTGGAACGGCCAGTCGTTCTCCATCGACCTGATGGGCTTCGGAAGCGCACCGTTCATCATGGTGGAGGTGAATATCATGCCGGCGGACGATGCGAACGAGATCAACCTGCGAGCGGGCGGCAGCCTGCCCGTGGCGATCCTGACGACCGTGGACTTCGATGCGGCGGACGTCGACCCGTCGACCGTCACGCTGGCCGGGGCTCCGGTCGTCGTGCGAGGCAACGGCGCGCCCGCCGCGGGGTTGGAGGACGCGGACGGAGACGGGCTCCCGGACCTCGTGCTGCACGTGGACCGGAGAATGCTCAATCTCGCCCCGGATGCGACGGAGGCGCTCCTGAGGGGAGAGACGTTCGATGGTCTGGAGATCCGGGGCGTGGACGCGGTGCTGATCGTCCCCTGATCGGGCCCGGCCGAACCCGACCGAGGCCGTGGACATACTGGAGGACGTCTGGCTATCAGAACTTCGCTTCCGTGATCCGGTGGGCAGCCGAGAACAGCGCACGACCTTCCGCTGTGCACCGGCCGAGCGTGGTTCGACTCACCAAACCGGTCAGCTGGCCATCGAAGCCTTCGAGATCCTCTACTCTCACGCTCCTCCGTCCAGGGAATCCCGCCGGACATCACTGTTACTCGGCCCAGCCCAGGACGAGCGATCCCGGCTGAGGCAGCGCCTGGCCAGCCTGTTCGCTTCCAATCGGTGGAAGGGAACTCATCTCTGCGACATAAACATCGACTTCATGTCTTTCCGGAGCATCGCAAACGCGCTGAGCGAACGCCCTGGCGGTAGAGCGGTCCTTAGACAGCTCTCAGAATCGTCACGCTGCTCAGACTCGAAGGTGCGGGCGGCCAGAGAGGCACTCCCTCGCCAAGCCTCCCGACCTCAGAGGGGGACAGCCCGGCGCCCCAACCGCGGGACACGACGCCACCCAACAGGATCCGCCATCCATGCTCGCCGTGGAATACCGCCGCGGCCGTACAATGCTCGTGCAGTGTCGGATTCCCGGAAACCCGGAAACCCAATGGAGCCAGCCAGGATCGAACTGGCGACCTCCTGCTTGCAAAGCAGGCGCTCTCCCAACTGAGCTATGGCCCCGTGGGACACAATTGTAGCGGGCCCCCGCCCGCGCGTCAGCCGTGCCTACCGCCGAACATCCAGGCCACAACGAATGCGATGTAGGTCATGGGCACGCCGCACTTGGGGCACGCGTTGGCCCGGTCGGTATGCCACCTGACGTATTCCCGGGGGATCGCACCGTCAGAGGCGGTCAGCCAAAGACGCTTGCGGTCCCCCGGGCCCAGCCGGAATTCAGAAGGCCAAAAGGCCCCTGTGGTCAGACGCGAACGCGGTCCTTGAGACCCTTCCCCGCCTTGAACGTCGGGACAGTCATCGCCGCAATCTGAATCTTTTCACCGGTGCGAGGGTTGCGACCCTCACGCGCCTTCCGACGGCGTGTGCCGAACGTGCCGAAGCCGGTAACCGTGAAGTCGCGACCCGCATCGAGTTCGATGGCAATGATTCCCTCGCCCGGGTCCGTCGAGAAGATGCTGTCGATCACCTCCCGCGCCTTGGCTTTGGTCAGGTCTGCCTTGCTTGCCAGCTTTGCCGCGAAGTCGTCCTTGTTCATGCGTACCTTCTCCTTCGGTTTGGAGGATCTCCGTCGATGGTACCGCACCCGCGTCGACGCCGAGGCTGATGCAAGGCCCACGCCATCGCCCGGCTGCCGAAAGCGAGCGCACGCTCACCATAGGGCGAACATACACAATGCGCAGCAGTTCCAAGAAACACGCACCAGCCCCCTCAGACCCTCGGCCGCTCCGTGAGCCGGGTCGCGATCGCGCACTCCACCTTACCCGCCACTAGCGCTCGA
>JASFUR010000288.1:0-4876 GCA_050050215.1 Gemmatimonadota bacterium | reverse complement strand
GATGGAGGATGTCCAGGCCGGGACGTACGCGGTCTGCTTCGCGGATCCCCCGTACGGCTCGCGCAAGCTCGACCGTGTGATCGAGCGCTGGCGGGAGGTCCCGTTCGCCGACGTTCTCGTCGTCGAGCACGCGAAGGACCACCCCGTGCAGGGCGGCTGGAAGCGCTACGACTTTCCCGGGCCGACCCGCGTCACCATTCTGCGGGCGTAGGCACCGTCGGGAACGCGAGGCCCCCGAGCGCGGTTGGAAGAGTGATGGAACCGAGAGCGAGCATCCTCCTGATTCGGGAGTGGGAAGGCCAGACGTCGGGCAGCGGCTGTTGCGGCCGGCTCGAGGGGGACTTCCTGAGCTGCGGCGACAGCCAGCCCGTCGCCGCAGAGCGCCGCTCCGTCATGGAGCGCATGGGCCCGCTCTACCTCTCCCTGCGCGAGAGGCTCGGCGACTCCGCCGAGATCGAAGTCGTCGATCCGCGCAACGTGAGCCTCTTCTTCCTGCTGATACGCGACTTCTGGCGCTTCCGGGTGGGGCTGCTCGACGCGATCCGCACGCTCGCCGGGATCCCCGTGCAGGCGGTGGTCGTGAACGGACGCGTCGTGGCGCGCGGGGAATGGCCCACGGCGGAGAAGGTCATCGCGGCCGCGGGTCGCGGCGCCCCGGCCAGTCTCCCCAGCTGACCGTTCGGGGGGCGGCCGAGTCCGTCCCCACCCGCCGGCCTCCACGCCGCCGAGAACGACGAAGGGGTGCGCCGGCGCGTCCGCCGGGCACACCCCATTGCTTCGCGACGCCCTCAATGAGCATGCTGGCAGCCCACCTCCGGGTTCCAGGGCGCGAACACTCCGTTCGGGTTGGCTCGCCACGCCCACAGATGGATCGCCCACACACCGAGTGGCTCGTTCCGTGCGAAGTCGTGGCCGAGCAGCTGGGGTGGCTCGCTCGAGTGCCACTGGTCGAACGGGATGATGTAGTCCGCCCCGACGAGCTCCATGGAGCCATCGGCGCGTGGCTCGTACATGAACAGCTCCGGGTGGAGCACGTTGACCTCGGAATCGACCAACGCGGGGTTCAGGAAGTGGAACGCCTGTCCGCCGTCCGGCGAGACGGCGCAGCCTTCCGGTGACTGGGAGCGCCAACCTTCGTAGATCGCGGTCTCGATCTGCCGGAACCGCGCGTTGGCGATGCGCACCTCCTCCACGACCTCGGCGTACTCGCCCGCCGAGTCCGGTTGGCGTGAGCCCTCCTGTGCGAAGAGCACGCCCGGGGCCATGAGGGCCAGCTGGAGCACCGCCTCGAGCCGCACCCTCTTCTTGATGAATCGCATGATGCTTCTCCTGCTGCTCGTCGCAGCGCTCAGGTCAGGAAGTAGGGATCGAGCACGCGGACCTCGGTCACCCGATCGATCGGCAGATCGTTGCACTCCGCGGCCTTGCGGACGGAGTCCATGTCCGGGCCGTCGTAGACGCAGAAGCTCTGCTTACGGTCCGGCGTGAAGTACGAGTGCACCCAGGTCACGCCGTGATCGGCGTTGCGGTCGACGACCATCAGAGCCGACTGGGCTCCTGCCTCGGAAACCGGGAGCGCCAGGCCTTCGGGGAAGGTCCGTTCGATGACGTAGCGGGGCATGATAGCCTCCTCTGGTAAGGGTTGTTTCGCCGTGCTTCGAGGCGGCTCTCTTTGAGCCGTCCGGCACGTGGACCTAGCTTACCGGCATCTCACACCTGGTCGCTTGAAGACCACGTGAAGACTCCGTGAAGCCTGGATGGAGAAGGCTCGTGGGCCCTTCAGCGGGAGATTCGGCATGATCTACGTCTTCGGGGACTGTGAGCTCGATGAGGAGAAGTGCGAGCTCCGTCGCGGAGGCGAGCCCTACCACGTGGAGCCCCAGGTCTTCGACGTGCTGGCCCACCTGGCACGGAATCCCGACCGTGTGGTCAGCCGCGACGAGCTCCTGGACGAGATCTGGGGCCACCGCTTCGTCACGCCGGCTTCGGTAAGCGCCCGCATCAAGTCTGCCCGTCGCGCGGTGGGCGACGACGGCACGGCACAGAAGGTGATCCGCACGGTTCGAGGACGCGGGTTCAGGTTGGCCATGCCGGTAGAGGTGCGCGGTGCCCAGTCCGCCGCCGGCCGCAGACCGGACACCCCCTCGCGTCTCCCGGAGCCTCCTCCCCCCGGCGAGCTGCCCGTGAGCGAGATCGACCGTGCCGTGGTCGCGCGTCGGGCGGAGCTCGACCGGCTGCGTACGTCCCTCGGCACCGTCCTGTCGGGGGCGCGCCGGCTCGTTCTGGTGTGCGGCGAGTCCGGGATCGGGAAGAGCACGCTCGTGGGCTCGTTCGCGGATGCCGCGGAAGCCGAAGGCTACCTGCTGGGCCGAGGGCACAGCATCGAGCAGGGCGGCGCCGGGGAGCCGTATCTCCCGGTGCTGGACGCACTCGGGAGGATGTCGCACGGGCCACACGGCGAGGACGTCGTCGAGGTCCTGCGCGAATACGCGCCCACCTGGCTGACACAGATGCCTTCCCTGCGCGGTCCCGGAAGCGCGGCCGAGACCGGCTCGTCGGCGGCTCCCGCCACACGGGAGCGGATGCTGCGGGAGATGGTCGAAGCACTCGAGGCGCTGGCTCGGCAGGTTCCCCTGATCCTCTTCTTGGAGGATCTGCATTGGGCGGACCGCTCGACGCTCGATCTCCTGCATTGGCTCGCACTCCGACCCGAGCCGGCGCGCCTGCTGGTGCTGGGCACCTATCGCAGCGGCGAAATGGGCGCGGAGCTTCGTGCTCTGGTCACGAAGCTCCGCAGGCTGCAAACCGCCGAGGAGATCCCCCTCCCTCCCTGGAGCGTCGAGGCCGTCGCCTCGTACCTCGAGGAACGGCTCGGCGAGAGCTCGTTCCCGCCGGAGCTGCCCCGGCTCGTGCTCGACCGCTCAGCCGGTAATCCGCTGTTCGCGAAAAGCCTGTTCGACCAATGGATCGCGCGCGGCGACCTGGAGCGGAACGAGGACGGTTGGCGTCTGGTCTCCGAGCTCGCGACGCTCGGCTCCGATCTTCCGCAGTCGCTGCAAGACGCAATCGAGCTTCAGGTCGACGCCCTCGGCCCTGCCGACCAGGAGGTTCTGGAGGCCGCCAGCGTCCAGGGTACTGAATTCCTCGCCACGGTCGTCGCAGCCGCAGTGGACCGACCGGACGAAGAGGTCGAGCGGAGATGCACGGAGTTGAGCCGGAAGGGCCCCCTCATCGGTCGGGCGGGCTCGCGGGAGCTGCCGGACAGGACGGCCACCGCATGCTTCGCGTTCTCGCACGACCTGTATCGGGAGGCGCTCTACGACCGGATCCCACCCCAGCGTCGGATCCGCATGCACGCCCGGGTCGCTGGGCGTCTGGAGGAGACGCTGGGCGCCGATGCTCCGGAGCATGCCAGCGAGCTGGCGCTCCACAACCTGCGCGGAAAGAGCACCGGTCCCGCCATCGAATGGCTGAAGACCGCGGCCAGGCGCGCATTGAGCCAGAGCGCGCACCATGAGGCCGTGACGCATCTTCAGGTCGCGCTGGGCCTGGTGACGGATACGAAGCCCGACGATGCGCTGGAGCTGGAGCTGGAGCTCCAACAGATGCTCGCCCCCGCTCGCCTGGAGATCGGGGGCTGGGACGACCCGGGCGCCGAGCATGCGTATGCGAGGGCCAAGGAGATCGCCGCACTGCTCGAGGACCCCGAAGGGGTGGGACAAGCTCTATATGGCCTGGCCTATCTGCACGAGGTTCGAGGCGAGTACCCCGTCGCGCAGGCGATCCTCGCAGAGAGGCTCGCGCTGAGCGAATCGCGCCCCGACGCCTGGAGCACCCTGGAAGGGTACGACATGCTCGGCTGCTCGCTCTTCCACGAGGGGCACTTCCGCGACGCAATGACGAACGCGGAGCTCGCCGTAGAGTGGGCGGTGAAATCCGGGCGCCAGGACAACGAGCGTGTCTCGCTCCATCACCCAGGCGTCTCCAGCCGGTACTGGGCAGCGACGCTGCACTGGTTCCTCGGACGGCCGGAGAAGGCCCTCGCCATGGCGGCGGAGGCCGTCGAGGTCGCGGGCCGCCTCGGCCACGTGCCCACGCTGGTATTCGCCGAGGCCAGGAGGGCCCGCATCCACCAGTTCCTCCAGCAACCGACGGAATGCTCGCTGCATGCTGAGCGTGCCGTCCAGCTCGCCGACAAGCATGGGCTCCCGTACCAGCGCTCGGTAGCGCTCACGTTGGCGGGATGGGCCGAGGCCCACCTGGATGATCCGGGCCGTGGCATCGCACGGATCCGGGAAGGGCTCGCATACCAGGAAGAGGCGGGCACGGTCATGGACTACCCGTACGCAGTCGGGCTGCTCGCCGACGCACTGCTCGCAACCGGTGAGCCCGCCGAAGCGCTCGCGGCGGCAGAGAGCGGCTCCGTGGTGATCGAGCGACTCGGCGGCGATTTCTTCTGGTCCGCCGAGCTCGAGCGGCTGCGGGGCTTGGCGCTGCGCGAGCTGTCGAGCCTCCCCCGAGCCGAGGACTCGCTCCGACGGGCCGCCGACGTCGCCCGACGGCAGGGGTCCACCTCTCTGGAGCTCAGAAGCCTCGTCGACCTGGCCGAGACGAAGAACGTCCCGGCACAGGACCGGATCCTGACCCGCGTAGAGGAGCTGCTGGCCTCCATAACGGAAGGACAGGAGACCGCGGATCCCGCCCGCGCCCGTGCGCTGCTGGAACGCGCGCGACGAGCGCCCCACCGGCAATAGCCGAGGCCCCGGAGGCTCTCGCCCCCGGGGCCCGACCACAGCGTCCGTCGACGCCGGGAGCCGCTAGAAGGAGCGGCTCATTCTGATGAAGAAGTTCCGCCCCGGCCGGTAGAGCGTGTACG
>JASFUR010000287.1:0-4906 GCA_050050215.1 Gemmatimonadota bacterium | reverse complement strand
ACCACGATCTCGGCACCCAGGAAGGGGAGCGAGAAGATCGAGAGCATGACCGCGCCTCCCAGCATGATCGGCTGCCGCTTGGCTGCCCGCGCCATCTGGACGATGCGGGTCACCATCGTGACGACGCCGGCGGTCCATCCGGTGAGCCAGAAGACGAGGAAGAGGGCCGTCGGGTCGATGGCGAAGCGCCAGCGCCAGGCGAGCACCGCGAGGCCCAGGACGCTCACCACGAGCCCGGCCGCGAACCACCGGCGGTTGTTGACGAAATACTCCCGCTCGAGCTGCCGGGAGAGGGTCTTCCTGAGTCCCTTGATCGCGGCGCGGAGCCGAGCGTGCCGGGACCGGGCCAGCACGATTCTGGACGACCCGCCGACGAGCTCGTCGAAGACCCGCCGCTCTTCCGGCGACAGCTCCGCATCGGGGTTCTCGTTGTGCAGCGTCCAGGTATCGCCCGTGCGCTCGATGCGGATTGCCCCCTTCATGGCCATGCTCACGAGCGCGGCGGCCAGCTGGTTCATCTCGTAGCCGCGCTCCTCCAGGTACGCTAGCGCCGCGGGCGAGAAGCCCTTGGGCGGCTCGGAACGCAGAACGACCGGACCGGCAGCCGGGTCGACGCCGACGCTGCGCCACATGAGCAGGTAGATGGCGATCACGAGCAGGACGACGTAGCCCGCCTCGACGTACCCACCCCAGTCGAGCGCGAACCACGCGGCTCTCTGCTCTTCGGACGGCGGCGTCAGCTGTCCGGAGGGAAAGGTGAGCCGCACGGTGAGGCCCTCGCCCGCGCCGAGGCCGCCCGTCGTCCGAAAGGACGCCTCGCGAGCGGCGGCATCCCAGGAGGACTCCACATCCCGAGCGGTGGAGCCCTCGGGGCCGGTCCAGGCCTCGAGGATGGGCGGAACGGCCAGCTCCTCGATGTGGATCCGAGCCGACGCGGACCGGATGGGAAAGGACCAGCCGTTGCCCGTCACGTTCCAGTAGAGCGCATCCTCGTCGTCGCCGAACCGGACCCACCGGTCGGTCTCGTACTCGAACGTGTAGTCGTGGACGCCCGGGTCCAGCAGGACGTTCTCGCTCCCGGCTCGAATGCGCACGCCTCCGGGCTCGCCGGTCAGGATGCGTAGCGCGCCCCTGCCGGGGCCGTCCCCGATGCTGAAGACCGTGAACGGCTCGGGCTCTCCGTCCCGGAGGACGCGACGCGCCTCGAACGGCGCCTCGATCCGACCCAGCCCCGCCCACCTCGGGAAGGTCGTGGGGAAGTCCCGGTAGATGCCCCTCCGGATCTCGTCACCGAGGGCCCGCACGGTGATGTGCTCCGACACGAGGAGACCGCCGCCGGGCCGGACATCCACGGAGACGTCGTACGAGAGGATCTCCTCTACGTCCTGGGAGGCCGCTCCGCAGGGATGCATCGCGGTCAGCACGAGGCTGAGGAGAAGCACCGGCCGGGTGGTGCGCAGGGCTCGGATCATGCGCCCAAGTAGACCCTCTTCCCGGCGTCCGGCAATAGTCTCACGACCGTGGCCAGCGTGGTGGCCACGGCGTAGCTTGTACATGTTACGGCCAGAGCGGCCTGCCCTCCCCCCTGGCACGGCTGCGGCGAAGACGGCGCCACACCACGACGAGATGACCGAACCCAAGTACAGAATCCTCGTCGCAGACGACGACGAGATGATCCGCGAGCTCCATGCCGAGTTCGTGAGGGGCTTCGGCTACGAAGTGGAGGTGGCCGCGGACGGTATCGAGGCGATCGCCAAGATCGGGCTGGGGGTCGATCTCGTGCTCACCGACGCCCACATGCCGAACATGGACGGCTTCGACGTGGCCCGGCGCATCCGGGAGACCAAGAGCTCCGAGGAGCTGCCCATCGTCATGGCCACGAGCCTCGAGGCTCGTGAGGACCGGCTGCGGGCGTACGAGGTCGGTATCAACGACTTCATCAACAAGCCGGTGGACCACACCGAGCTGCGCCTGCGTCTCAAGTGGCTGCTCGAGCTCAAGACCGCCCAGGACAAGCTGCGCGCCAGCAAGCAACATCTAGAGGACACCGTCGACCTGCGCACCCGGGAGCTCCGCCACGCGCTCGAGGAGGTCACCCGGGCTCAGCGTCGGGTCCACGAGGGACACCTCGACACGATCCGCCGGCTCACCGTCGCCGCGGAATACAAGGACCACGACACGGCCGGCCACATCGAGCGCATCGGCCGGTACTCGGAAATCGTCGGCCACGCGATGCACCTCGCACCCGGCACCGTCGACCTGCTCCTGCACGCGGCGCCCATGCACGACGTGGGCAAGCTCGGGATTCCGGATCACATCCTCCTCAAGCCGGGGCCGTTGACCGACGAGGAGCGCCAGATCATGAACACGCACACCACGATCGGCGCACAGATCCTCAGTGGCTCGCAGTCGCCCGTCATCCAGATGGGAGAGCGCGTGGCGCTGTCCCATCACGAGAAGTGGAACGGCCAGGGCTATCCGCGTGGGATGAGCGGGGAGGACATCCCGATCGAGGCGCGCGTCTGCACGGTCGTCGACTTCTTCGACGCGCTCACGTTCGATCGCCCCTACCGCAAGGCGGTTCCGAACGACGAGGTCATCGAGATGATCGTCGCCGAGAGCGGGACGAGCTTCGACCCCGCGATCGTCGAGGTCTTCCTCGAGGTGCGCAGCGAAATCGAGCGAATCCAGGCCGAGTATCTCGACTGAACGGGCGGTCGGGCGACGAGGGACCTTTGCGGGCCCTTCGACGTATTCGAGTGTAGAGACCTCAACGATCCGTGGGCGGGGTGCGTCAATCTTGCAGGCAGACGACTCGTGATCGCGGGTCGGCTTGCCCACTCGTGGACCGTCGAGGCATGTTTCCGAGTCCCTTTCACCCATAGCATCCGACCGATGAGCCCCATTTCCAGATCTCTCAGTGTTATTGCCGTGCTCGGCTTGGCCGCGTGCGCTTCTTCGAGCAGTGAAGAGCCGATGGCCGCTCCGCAGCCGGCTGCCGAACCGGCCGCCGCCGCTCCGGCAGGGGGTGGCGAGGCACTCATCTCCGTCGCCCAGGTCAACAGCGGCCGGAACCAGTTCCGTTCGATGTGCACCGAGTGCCACACCTCGGCGGAGTTCGGCGACGCCACCTTCCAGACGAAGTGGAGCCGCCGCACGGTAGGCGACCTCTACGAGTTCATCCTCACGAACATGCCCGACGACGCGCCCGGGATTCTCACGCCGGAGCAGGCGGTGGATCTCACGGCCTTCATGCTCGAGATGAACGGTTTCGAGACGGGCTCGGCCATGCTCTCCGCCGACCAGGCGGAGCTGGACGCGATCAGCCTCGCCCGCATTCGCAGCGAGTAGATGTCGGCCACGCTGTGATACGAGCCGGCCGGTAGGCCGGCGGTCGACGTACGCATCAAGACGGGCCCCGGCCGATCTCGGCCGGGGCCTCGTCGTTGGAGACGAGGTGGTCGGAGACCACCCAGCGGAATCTTGAGATGAGCCCAGGCAAGGAGTCCAAGTCCAACGCCTCCCGCGCGCGCACCTCGGCGCGCGGCCGATGGGCGCTCTGGTTCGTGGCGGGCTCGCTTGTCGCGGTCGTTTCCGTTCCCGCGTACTTCGATGCACGTGCGAACGCGGTTCAAGAACGAATTCTGGTCCTCGAGGAGGCCGGGGCCCGGGGGGCCCAGCTCGAGCTCCTCAAGGAGCAGCAGATGGCCCGGTTCGAGGAATACGCCCTGACCGAGGACCGGGCGTTCTGGCTGGAGTACGAGGCGGCCTTGGTGCGCGACGACACGATCTTCGATCGCTTGTCCGTTCTCTCGCGCAACCTGGACTTCGTCGTCCAGGATCGTCTCTCCGAGTTGCAGGCTCAGACCGTCACGTGGCGCTATGAGAATCTCCAGGCTTACCGGACGGACTCGGCCGTTGACGCGCTGGCGGCGAGTCGGGACGCCTACGCCGACCTACGCCGGGGCACCAGGGAGCTCAACCGCGCCATCCAGAGCGAGGTGGCCGAAGGTCGACGGGCGGTGAGGAGCGCGCGGGTGCTGCAGCGCCGCCTCACCATCGCGCTGGCGATCCTGGCGCTCGGGGCGACGCTCGTGGTGGGCAGGGTCGGACTCCGGTTCCGCAACCTGAGCGAGGAGGCGGAGCGGAGGAGGAGGGATGCCGTTCAGGCCCGCCGGGAGGTGGATGCGCTGGTCGAAGCGACGGGCGACGGGGTCCTTGGGATCGACCTCGGCGGGAAGTGCACGTCGCTCAACAGGGCGGGCGTGCAGCTTCTGGGCTTCACGGAGCGGGAGATCAAGGGCCGGGACGTGCACGACACTCTGATGCACACGAAGCCAGACGGCACTCCCTGGTCTCGGGAGGAGTCGCCGATCCTGCGCGCGCTGTCCCGGGGTGAGCCCGTCGACTCCGAGGACGGCGCCGTCCTCTGGCGACGAAAGAACCGAGAGTTCCCGGCCCGCTGGTCCCTGCGCCCGATGATCGACGGCACCGAGCTGCGCGGTGCCGTGCTGACCTTCACGGACATGACCGAGATCCACGAGAAGGAGGAGGCGCTCCGACGGGCGATCCAACAACGGGAGGACGTGGTCTCGATCGTGTCCCACGATCTGCGGAACCCCCTCGGAGTGGCCATGGCCGCCGCGGACCTCATCCTGGACCTGCCGCTCGACGAAGCCGAGAGGCAGCGACAGGCCCACGTGATCAAGCGGTCGGGCGAGCGGATGCAGAGCCTCATCGAGGATCTGCTCGACGTGGCGCGCATCGAGGAGGGGGCGTTCGTCGTCCACCTCTCGACCGAGCGGCTGTTGCCGATCCTCGAGGAGGTCCACGGGATGTTCGAGGACCAGGCCCGGCGAAAGGGGATCCGGCTTCGGGTGGTCGCCGACTCGCGCGCCGCGTCCGC
>JASFUR010000286.1:0-4918 GCA_050050215.1 Gemmatimonadota bacterium | reverse complement strand
TTCGAGACCGAGTCGTTCTGGGGTCGCGCGTTCGACGTGGCGCTCATCCTCGCCATCGTGGCGAGCGTCGTCGTCGTCATGCTGGACTCCGTGGCGAGAATCCGAAGCGATCACGGCCAACTGCTCCGCGGGCTCGAGTGGGCCTTCACGCTCCTCTTCACCGTCGAGTACGCGCTGCGTCTCTGGTCGGTGAGGTCTCCCCGCGCATACGCGCTGAGCTTCTTCGGGGTCATCGACCTGCTCGCGGTGCTCCCGTCGTACCTGAGTGTCCTCCTGCCCGGGGGCCAGTTCCTCGCGGTCATCCGGGTGCTGCGCGTCATGCGGGTGTTCAGGGTCCTCAAGCTCACACAGTTCGTCGGCGAGGCGAGCGTCCTCGGAGCGGCGCTCCGGGCGTCACGCTACAAGATCTCGGTCTTCCTGGTCGCGGTCGTCACCATCGTCATCGTCGTGGGCTCTCTGATGTACCTCATCGAGGGGGCCCCGGCGGGCTTCACCAGCATCCCGATCGGTGTGTACTGGGCGGTCGTCACCATGACCACGGTCGGCTACGGAGACATCGCGCCCATCACGCCCGTCGGGCAAGCGCTGGCGGCCTTCGTGATGATCCTGGGCTACGGCATCATCGCCGTGCCGACCGGAATCGTGACATCCGAGCTGGCCGCGCAGGATCGCACCTCTGGGCTCGTCTCGCGGCCCTGCCCGGCGTGTGGGCACCGGGAGGAGGATGCGCACGCAGTGTTCTGCCGCCGGTGCGGTTCCTCGTTGGGCTGAGTCGACGCTCCGACGGCGCTGCGGCATGCCCGAGCCGAAGGCCCGTCTTGCCGTGAGTGCGGAGCCGCCCTTCCGGATGCCCCACCGCACTGGTAGCGGCGACAAGGGGAGGGGCGAAGAAGCATCGTCCTTGCCCCCCGCTTCGACGTGAACATACGTTTCCGGGACTATGGCTGCGCGCGCGATCGGATCGTCGACCATCGCCTTCGGGCTGGTCTCCCTCCCCGTCAAGATCTACTCGTCGACCGAGTCGTCCCGTAAGGTCTCCTTCAACATGATCTGGAAGGAGCGGGGCGTTCGGGTCCGGCAGCAGTACATCGACCCGGCCGACGGCACCGTCGTGCCCAGGGACGAGATCGTGAAGGGGTACGAGTTCGCCAAGGACCAGTACGTCCTCTTCACGCCCGAGGAGCTCGAGGTCGTCGAGACGCCCAAGTCGGACGAGATCGAGATCGTGAGCTTCGTCCCGGCCGACACGGTGGGGCGCCTGTACTTCAACAAGGCGTACTACCTCGGTCCGGACAAAGGCGGCTCCCGCGCATACCGGCTCCTCGCGGCCGCGCTGAGCGAGACGGACCGTGTCGCCATCGCGAAGCACGCCACCCGCGGTAAGCAGTACATCGTCATGATCCGCCCGCACGAGGAGGGGTTGCTCATGGAGCAGCTCTACTACGCGGACGAAATCCGGTCCTTCGACGAGGTGCCGCTGGAGGACGGCGACGTCAACGAGGCGGAGCTCCAGCTCGCCAAGCAGCTGATCGACCAGGCCGCGGCCGACGCCTTCGATCCGACGCAGTTCAAGGACGAGGTGCGGGAAAGGACTCTCGAGCTCATCGAGCAGAAGATCGCCGGTCAGGAGATCACGGCCGCTCCGGCCGAGGAGTCCAAGACCAAGATCATCGACCTCATGGCGGCCCTGAAGGCCTCGATCGAGGAGGACGAGAAGGACCGCAAGCCTGCCTCTCGTGCCGGGAAGAAGAAGGGTGCCGACAAGCCCGCCAAGAAGAAGTCGACGCGTAAGAAGGCCGCGTCGGGCTGACTCTCCCGCCGAGGGCATGAAGGGCTTCTCGACCCGGGAGGTCGCGGAGGTCCTCGGACTTCCCGCCTCGAAGATCCTCTCCTGGACCCGGAGCGGTCTCCTCACGCCCCAGCGCGGCCCGGGGAATGCGTACTTCTTCTCCTTCCAGGATATCGTGCTGCTCCGCGCCGCCAGGGACCTACTCGACTCCGAGGTCCCGGCTCGACGCGTGCGAGCCGCGCTGGAAGCGCTGCGGGAGCAGCTTCCCGTGGGCAGGCCCCTCAGCGCGGTCCACATCTCGGCGGTCGGCGACCGTATCCTGGTGCGCGACGAGGACGCCGTGTGGGAGCCCGACTCCGGACAGCTGGCCATGGACTTCTCGGTGGCCGAGGTAGCCGAGCGCGTCGAGCCCCACGCGCGCCGCGCCCTGGCACAGCACTCGGACGCGACAGACATGTCGGCGGACGATTGGTACGATGCCGCGCTGGACCTCGAAGCCGTCTCCGCGGAGAGCGCCATGGCGGCGTACCGTGAGGCCCTCGCCCGCGACGCCGATCACACGGATGCCCACGTGAACCTCGGCAGGCTCCTCCACGAACAGGGCGATCTGACCGGAGCCGAACGTCACTACCGGGCCGCTGCCGGCACGGACCCGCAGGGGGCCCGGGCGCGCTACAACCTCGGCGTCGCCCTGGAAGACCAGGGCCGACCGGACCAGGCGATCGAGGCCTACCGAGACGCGCTCGAGGTCGACGAGACGCTCGCCGCGGCGCACTTCAATCTCTCCCGTCTCCTGGAAGCGGAGGGCGAGGAAGCCGAGGCGCTGAATCACCTGGCGACGTACAAGCGCCTCCTGGAGCGGGGCGTGGCCGGAGCCTGAGCCGAACGACAGTTCCTTGACCTCGTTTCACGCGCCTCCCTAGCGTGGGTCAGGAGGATTTCTCGCCCGGGGGGAGGCGTCGACGTGTCCATCCTGATTGTGCTGTCACTGGGGTTCGCTGCGCTGGGAGCGCTGTTCCTGGCGTTGACGGTCCGGACGTTCCGGAAGCGCCGATGGCTCAAGGGGACGAGCCACACGACGCTCACCGCGCTCTTCGCGTCGCTGGCCTCGCTCGCGGCGACGCTCGCCGTCTCGACCCAGGGCTACCGCGGGCTGACCTCGGAAGAGCTCGCCATGACGGTCACGACCGTGCCCACCGGACCCCACGCCTTCCAGGCCTACGTGGAGTATCCCGATGGACGGGACACGACACTCGCGGTCACGGGCGATCAGGTGCTCGTCGACGCGCGCATCCTCAAATGGCACTACGTCGGGAACGTGCTCGGGCTCCATACCCAGTACGAGCTCGACCGCCTGACGGGCCGCTATGTCGACATCGACGATGAGCGCAACCTGGATCGTACCGTGCACTCGCTGCAGTCCGAGAAGCCCATCGACCTGTACGACCTGGTCCAGCGCTACTCGTTCCTCACGTTCCTGGTGGACGCCGAGTACGGCTCGGCGACGTACATCGAGGTCGAGCGGCCGGCGCGGTTCGAGGTCCGCGTGTCGACGACCGGACTCTTGGTGAGGGAGGTCGGGCTGAGGTAGGGGCTCAGACCCGGGTCAGGCGTCGAACTTGGCCAGCCGGGACGCCATCACCTTCTCGGCCGGACCGAGATACCCGAGCCGCTTGAGCTGCGCACCGACCGCGCCCATGTGGTATCCCTCGTGCCACGCGTAGAAGACGAGCTGGTCCCGCAGCGTCTCTTCGTCGTGAGGGCCTTCGACCGGCCGCTCGAAGTCGGCGTCGGTCTTGGAGGCCATGGCCTCCGCGAAGTCGGCGGCGACCTCGTCCCACGCCTCACGCAGCTCGACGACCGTCGGATAGTCGCTCCCGTCCGTCGCCTCCGTGTCGGCGAAGCGCTCCTTCCACGGATCCGGACGCTCCTCGCCAAGCAAGCCCATCACGTGGAGGCGATAGTGGAGCATGTGACCGACCAGCCACGCGATGGACGGGCCCTCGTCGCCGCGTGAGCGTTTGCGGGCGTCTTCGTCGGTGAGGTCCTCGAGGGCCATCGGGACGAGGTAGTCCGTCAGGCGGAAGGTCGCCATGAGGGTGTCGGCGGTGTGATTCACGAGAACGATGTCGACCCCGGTTCTAGGAGCGCTGAGACGGTGACCCCGACTCGACCGTCTTCGGCGCGGACGAGAGCGCGGCCCACCGCTTCACGAACGGCGCACACACCAGGCCCACGATCGCCGCCGCCCCGATGGTCAAAGCCACGGTACGGAAGAGAGCGGACGGAGCCATCGACTCGAGGCGCCCGCCGACGAGTCCCGCGAAGAGATTCCCCAGTGCGGCGCCGACGAACCAGATGCCCATCATCTGACCCACGCGATTGCGCGGCGAGAGCTTGGTGATGGCCGACAGCCCGATCGGCGAGATGCAGAGCTCACCGACGGTGAAGAGGAAGTACGTGACGACGAGCCATGCCGGCGAGACCGGGCTCTCCGGCGTCGCGTTCGCGGCACCCCACGCGAGCACGAAGAAGCCGACGGACAGGCCGGTGAGCCCGAGGCCGGCCTTCATCGGGATCGACGGGTCGGAGTTCCGCTTCTCCAACCAGACCCACAACGATCCGAACGCGGGCGCCATCAGGATGATCCAGATCGGGTTGACCGATTGAAGCCAGGAGGCGGGCCACTCCCGGCCCATGAACACCCGGTCGGTCAGGTCGCGCGCGAAGATGTTCATCGAGGTGCCGGCCTGCTCGAAGCCGGACCAGAAGATCGCGATGAGGAGGAAGAGCCAGAAGATGACGGCCATCGCCTTGTTCTCTTCGGCCGTGTGGCCGCCGAGCGTCCAGAGATAGACGAAGTAGAGCGCGACAATGACGAGGACCGCGTAGCCCATCACCGTCGCGATCTGAGTCAGCGTGAATGGGAGGACGCCGATCGAGACGAGATAGCCGAACCCCACGATGACCGCGACGGCGCCGAAGAATGCCCCGAAGAACTTTCGCGATTTCGACGCGAGCATCTCGGCCGTGTCGGTCGTCCTCAGCACGCCTGCGTCGCCCAGGTATCCCAGCCCCGCGCGGTACTGCAGCAGCCCGGCCACCATCCCGACGCCCGCGACGCCGAAG
>JASFUR010000285.1:0-4940 GCA_050050215.1 Gemmatimonadota bacterium | reverse complement strand
AGATCCCGCGTCGTCCGTCCTGCGCCTGGTGGTACTCGGCGAACGCGATGGTGTCGCCGGGGGGCACGAGATCCAGGACCGCCCTCGTCACGATCTCCGCGACCGCGGAGGAGGCGAGGTCCTGGTTTGCCAGCGTCCCCGCCTCCGCCAGGACCAGCGCGCCGCCCGAGCCCTCGGGGAGCCATGCGAGGGTGGCCGATGCGGAGTCCAGCTCCGCGAGCGGGATCCAGCTCTTCGCCCGCTTCTCGTTCGCCTGGATCGCCCAGTTCGCGACGAGCGTGTCCTCCTGGACCCCGTTCGTCCACCGATGGGGCAGGAGGTGCGGGATCCCGGGCGGGCCGTCGGCGCCGGGTCCGAAGGACCGGATCGACACGACGAGCCCGAGCGAATCCATGACGAGCGACTCGAAGCGGGGCGAGTAGACGAGGACGCCGCCCGCTCTCATCCACTCGAGCACCTCCCGGACTTCGGCGGCCGAGGGGGGCTGCACCGGCTCGAGGAGAACGAGCGCTCCCATGCCCGGCGGGTCGGCGGTGAAGGACGTGAAGCGGCTCTTGATGGGTGCGCCCAATCGCTCGAGGGACCGGGACCAGGCCGCGACACCGTCCGGCGTGGTCCTGAGCGAGCTTCGGCGCACGTCCAGCGCCACCCAGGTCCCGCTCGGGACGAGCAGGAGCGTGACGACCGTAGCGCCCACGACCACGACGGCGAGCCAGGCGAAGTACTTCCGGTTCCGGCTCAGGCGGCCCCCCCGAGTCGAGCGGCGCCCGCCGAGAGTGCTTCGTAAGCCTCGGCGGTGGGCTCCGTCGGACCGAACGCGATCTCCAGGAAGCGATCCAAGAAGCTCAAGAACGGTGCGCGCACGTCCGGCGCCGACACCTCCATGGCATAGTCACCGGGAGTCTTCCACTCGCCGTACCGGAGCGCACCGCGCGCGTCCAGGTTCAGGATCGTCGCTTGGTAGACGCCGGTGGCGGCGTCCCTGAGACGACCCTCCTGCGCGGACCTCCGCGCCCACGCGAGCCATCCCGCCGCATCACGCGGCTTCGAACGTGGCCCGGCCGCGGAGCGGTCCTTTCTCGGCGGCACGCTCCGGCCGCGGAAGCGACGGACCAGGAGGTGCACCACGAACAGTGCACAGAGTCCCAGGACCACCCACGAGAGGATCCGCGTCTCCGACTCGCCCAGGCCGGGGAACCAATTGCGGAAGAGGTCCTGCAACCACTCGATCACCGCCCGGTAAGCCCGGACGAGCGGAGACGTGCCTGCGTACTGGAAGTCCGGTCCGGCGAGGACCTCCTGAAAGGCCTCGCGAACCGTTTCGGCGTCCGGGATGCCGGCCTGTTGCATCAGAGCGCCAGCGCGTCGGCCTCGGCTTGGAGGTCGAATGCCTCGCGGCGGACCCGTTGGTCGTAATAGACGAGCAGGAGGCACGCGACCATGAACGGCGTCGTGAACCCACTCGCGATCACCGCGAGCAGCTGCTGGACGACCACCTGGCTCGTCGAGACGACTCCGGTCGCGAGCGCATCCGGGTTCATGATCATGCTCGCCGTCCCCGTGAGGAAGTAGACGGCCATCAGGGGCACGAAGATCAGGACCCAGGAGAGGAAGATCACCGCGAAGATCCGGAACTGGCTGCCCTTGGCGAGCTCGAAGCCCCGCTTCAGGGACTGGTATCCGCTCAGGCCCTCGACGACGATTCCGGGAAGGAAGAGCATCATGCCAGCCACTACGTAGATGCCCAGGAAGACGAAGCAAGCCACGCCGACCGCGATCATCAGCAGCGACGAGACGATCGTCGGGAGCACGAGGCCGGAGACGATCCCTACGAGCCCCACCGCGAGGGCCGTCAGCATCATGACACCGACGAACGCGATGTATGCGAGGATGGCGGCCCACACGATGCGGAAGAAGAGACCGAGCGCTTTCCCGATCGAGGGGCCCAGATTCGGCTCCCGGCCCTCCAGTCGCTCGTTCATCTGGATCATGAGCGCCGCCCACACGGCGACCGTGGCCACGGCAGCCACGAGGAGGAGCAGCAACGATCCGGCGGCTGCCGTGGTCGATTCCCCGCCGGCCAGGGTCACGATCATGACCAGCGCCATGGGCAGGGACGCGACGATCGCCGTGAACATGTAGAGCCCGATGTCCTGCCTGTAGAGGCGGATTGCCCCGTCGAGGATCTCCCCGATGCTGCGCGGTCGAATGGCCATGAATCGTCCTCCGGTCGGTGGCGGGAGCCAGATGGCTGAACGGACCTGCAGAGCTGCGGCATGGTCAGGGGGGCGACGACCCGTGAGCATACGAGCAGGTGGACGGCGGCTGCAAGCGCTGCGGCGCCCTCCCGCACCCTTCCGAACGAGCGGGGTAAGCCGACGTCATGGAAATCGGCATCTTCACCTTCGCGGAAACGCGAGTCGATGCGGAGACGGGCAGGCAGCTCGATGCGGGCGAGCGGATTCGCCGGCTCGTGGAGGAGATCGAGCTGGCGGACCAGGTGGGCCTCGACGTCTTCGGTGTGGGTGAGCACCACCGTGCGGACTACTCGGTCTCGGCGCCGGCGATCGTGCTCGCCGCGGGTGCGGCCCGCACGAGCCGGATCCGGCTGACCAGCGCGGTCACCGTGCTCAGCTCCGACGACCCGGTCCGCGTCTTCCAGGACTTCGCCACACTCGACCAGATCTCCAGCGGACGGGCCGAGATCATGGCCGGGCGGGGGTCGTTCACGGAGTCGTTCCCGCTCTTCGGCCAGGACCTGGCCGACTACGACGAGCTCTTCGACGAGAAGCTCGACCTCTTGCTCACGCTGCGGGACCACGAGCGCGTCACGTGGTCGGGACGGCACAGGCCCGCGATCGAAGACCGTGTGGTCTACCCGCGGCCCTTCCAGGATCCCCTTCCCGTGTGGATCGCGGTCGGGGGAACCCCGGCCTCGGTCGGGCGCGCCGGCCGTCTCGGTCTTCCGATGGCGCTCGCGATCATCGGTGGGGCGCCGGCCCGGTTCGTCGACTTCGTTGAGCTGTATCGCCGGACCGGGCTCCAGGCCGGGCACGATCCGGCCACGCTGCGCGTCTCCATCAACTCGCACGGCTTCGTGGCGGACACGGCTGAGGAGGCGGCGGAGCTGGCCTATCCGCCCTTCGCGGAGGTCATGACGCGCATCGGCCGGGAGCGCGGCTGGCCTCCCACGACCCGGACCCAGCTCGAAGCCGAGACGCGTCTGCACGGCGCGCTCATGCTCGGTAGCCCGGACGACGTGATCGAGAAGATTCTCTATCAGCACGAGCTCTTCGGCCACGACCGGACGCTCGTTCAGCTCACGGTCGGGCCGATACCACGGGACAAGGTGCTGCGCGCCATCGAGCTCATGGGCACGGTGGTGGCACCTGCGGTGAGGAAAGCCGTCGGAGCCGGCGCCCCTACTCCGTCCTGAGCGCCTCCACCGGGTGGATGCCGGAGGCTCTAACCGCGGGGATCAGCGTCGCGGCGAGCCCCACGCCGACGATGACGAGCGCCACGACCGCGAAGGTGACCGGATCCCTCGGCGCCACACCGAAGAGCAGACCGTCGAGCACGCGGGACGCAAAGACCGATCCCACGGCTCCCAGCACCAGACCGATCGCGAGCAGGACGCCGCCCTCCGATAGGATCATCGTGCGCACCTGAGACGGACGGGCGCCCAGGCTCATACGCACTCCGATCTCGTTGGTGCGCTGCGTCACGGAGAACCCCAGGACCCCCGCCAGGCCCACGGCCGCGATCAGGAGGGCCACGAGGCCGAAGCCAGCGACCAGCAGCGCGTTGATGCGCTGTGACGAGACGCTCTCGTCCCGCAGGTCGGCGAGTGTGCCTACTCTCCCGATCGGGACGTCGGGGTCGACGTCTCGAACGATCCGCGTCGCGGGTACGAGGAGCGCGGACGGATCGGTCTCGGCGCGGATCACCAGGGAGCCTCCGAACACCATCTCCTGGTCGAACGGCTGATACAGTGCGGCCCGCGGTTCCTGGTCGAGGGAGCCCGAGCGGGTGTCGCCCACGACCCCGACGACCGTGCGCCAATCGGGGGACACGGGAATGAACTGGAGCACCTCGCCCGTCCACGCGACACGCTGTCCGATCGGATCGCGGTCGGGGAAGAGCCGCTCCGCGAGCGCCTCGTTCAGTATGGCGACGGGCGTCGACTCCGTGTCGTCCGTGCTCTCGAACTCGCGACCCGCGAGGAGCGGGATGCCCGTGGCCCGGAAGAACTCGGGCGTGGCGGTCCGGTACTCGGCCAACGGCGTGGGACGGTCGGGATCGGGGGCGACGCCTTCGGCCACGATCTCGAGCTGGAAGTCGTTGTCGCGCAGGGGGACCGAGGATCCGACTCCGGACTCCGCGACGCCGGGGAGCGCGGCGATCTCCGAGCGCATCCGCTCGTAGGTATCGCGCACCTCGAGGGGCGTGCGCCCCGCTCCGGAGACGGGGACCTCGACGGTGAGCACGTTGTCGAGATCCGCGCCCACGTCGACGTCGTAGAGGTTCAGCAGCGTCCGGACCAGGAGGCCCGCCCCGGTGAGCAGGGTGACCGACAGCGCCACCTGGGTCACGACCAGGGCCCGCTGCGTGCGCCGGAACCTGCGGCCACCTGTCGTGCGGGTGCCGGAAGCGGAAAGAGAGCCTCCGCGGATGGTCGGTGCCCAGCCGAGCGCGAGGGCTACGACGCCGGCGACGGCCGCGGTGAACGCGAGCACCCAGCCGTCGAGTGAGACTTCGCTCGCCCGGGGCGTGAAGCGCGACGCGAAGGTGGCGAGCAGGTCCACACCCACGACGGCGACCAGCACACCGAGCACGGCCCCGGTCAAGGCGATCAGGCCGCTCTCGACGAGGAGCATGCGGCGGATCCTGGCGCGTCCCGCGCCGAGCGCGGCACGGACGGTCAGCTCGCGCTCCCGCCG
>JASFUR010000284.1:0-4973 GCA_050050215.1 Gemmatimonadota bacterium | reverse complement strand
CCCGAAGATGCCCAGCGCGGGTCCATGGGCTCACGGGTCCTTAGATTCCGTGCATGTCGCACGATCTAGACTTCACCGGGCTCGCCGAGGAGCTGGAGCGGCGGTTCGCACGCGGCACGGAGGAGCCCTGGCCCGATCAGGACTTCGACGCGCTCGCGCTGTCGGCCTTCCGCATCCAATACGAGGCCGAGCCCGCGTTCCGGGCGTTCTGCGACGGCCGCGGACGGACCCCGGCCACGGTCGAGCGCTGGCGGGACCTGCCCGCCGTTCCGGCGCGCGCGTTCAAGCACATCGAGCTCGCGGTGGCGGATCCCGAGGTCGTCTTCGAGACGAGCGGCACTGCCCGAGGCAGAGACGTACGGGGCCGGCATCTGGTGCCACGCGTGTCCCTGTATCGCGCCTCGCTCCTGCCTCCGTTCAGGCGCCACGTGATGGCTGCGGTGGATGGGGTCTCGGAGGAGAGCGCGGACTGCATGCCCGTCCTCTCGCTCATTCCGTCGCCCGCGGCGATGCCGAGATCGTCGTTGTCGTTCATGGTCGGCGCCGCTGTGGATGCGTTCGCCACGCAAACACATTGGCTCGTCGACGCCGCCGGCGCGCTCGACGAAGCGCGGCTGCGAACGTGCGCCCGGGATGCGGCCGCGGCCGACGAGCCGGTCCTGGTTCTGGGCACGGCGCTCGCCCTTCTGCACGCGGTCGAGCGCCTCGAGCGAGAGCCCACGGCCGGCCTCCCGGCGGGTACCCGCGTGATGGAGACGGGCGGATTCAAGGGCCTGGACCGGGCGATCGACCGCGACGAGCTCTACGACCGGATCGAGGCCGTGCTGGGCGTCCCTCGGGACCGGATCGTCAGCGAGTACGGGATGACCGAGCTGCTCTCGCAGCTGTACACGCCCGTGCTGACCGAGGGGCTGGCAGCGGCCGGGGAGCACGTGCCGCCGCCCTGGCTCAAGGTGCGTGCCCTCGACCCCGCGAGCCTCGACGAGGTCGCGCCGGGCGAGCCTGGCCTGCTGGCGTTTTTCGACCTGGCCAACGCCGGCTCGGTGTGCCACGTGCTGACCGAGGACGTGGGGGTGGTCGTCGAGGGACGGGTGCGGCTCCAAGGCCGTGTGCGTGGAGCGGAGCCCCGCGGTTGCTCGCGGGCCATGGACGAGCTGATGTCGTCGGCCGGGACGATCACGTGACTACTCCGACGTTCGACGCATTCGCGCTCCCACGGGAGGTCGCGGCGGAGGAGCCGGGTCTGTTGGCGCAGGACGACGGTGCCGCAGGGGATGACGGTCGCGTTCAAACGCGGCGAGTCGATGCGAGCGCGGAGTGGATCAGGCAGCTCGCGGGCGCGCTTCGCTCGGCGGGCGACGCGCTCGCAGACCGACCCGCCGAAGAGTTGGCCCGAGCGCTCGGCAGCGTCGGTGCGCGCTTCCTCGACCCGGGCGACGAGCTCCGCTGCGAGGCGCTCGAGCTGCTGCCGGCGACATCGGGCCTGTCGGCCGAGATGGCTGCCGCGGTGCTCGACGGCATGGCGGCTGACTGGACCGGGCAGCGCCTGCTGCGCCTCCTCCGCGAGGAGCTGGGCGACGAGCGTGTCCTGGACGGGTTCGGGCCCCACCCTGGATCGGCTTCCGACACCGGTGACCTGGTCATGGCCGCAGGCCCCAGACTCTGTGTCCAGATCATCGCGGGTAGCGTGCCTGGCGTGAGCGTCACTGCGCTCGTTCGCAGCCTGCTGCTCAAGGGCCCGACGCTCGTGAAGCCAGGCCGCGGTGACGTCGTCCTCCCGGTGCTCTTCGCACGGGCCCTGCGCGACGCCGATCCCGCATTGGCCGACGCGCTCGCGGTCGTCTACTGGGCTGGCGGTCAGCGCGAGCCGGAGGAAGCCGCGTTGACCTGCGCCGACGTGGTCACCGCCTACGGCTCCGACGAGACGGTTGCGAAGTTGCGAGCGCTGGTGCCCGTTACGACCCGATTCGTCGCCTACCACCACCGCGTCTCCGTCGGCGTCGTGGGGCGTGAGGCGCTCGGGTCGACGAAGACGCTCGAGCGGACTGCGACCGACCTGGCCGAGTCCGTGGCGCTTTTCGACCAGCGCGGCTGTGTATCGCCCCAGGTCGTCTTCGTGGAAGGGGACCGCGAGACCGTGGCCGGGCTCGCTCGGGCCGTGGCCGACCGGCTGGCCCGAGTGGAGGAGCGGCTGCCGAGTGGCCCGCTCGATGCCGAGCGGGCCTCGACGCTGCATCAGGTCAGGGGCACCGTCGAGATGCTGGCGGCGGCCGGCGAGGTGTCCGTATTCCACGGAGGCGCCGCCCCCTGGACGGTGATCCTGGAGTCGGGCGAGAGCTCCGTGGGTGCCTGCGCCGGCCGGACGATACGGCTCCGTTCAGTGGCGGACGTCGCCGAGGTCCCGCATCTCCTGGAGCCGCTCACGCCCCATCTTCAGACGGTCGGTGTGGCGGGGTTGGACGAACGACTGGAATCTCTGGCGAGCGCGCTCGGACGCATCGGCGCGTCGCGCGTCGTCCCCTTCAGGTCGGTCGCGTTTCCACCGCCCTGGTGGCACCACGACGGACGGGGCCCGCTCCGGGATTTGGTCCGGTGGGTGGATCTGGAGCGGGAGTAGAACGACTCTCTACTCCTCCTGCGGCTGCTGCTCGGCCCTCCATACGACCATCTGACGTCCACCGCGTGGGTTCTCCTCCACGCGCACGGTCAGGGAGTCGCCCTCGTCGATACCGAGGTCCTCGCGCATGTCCTGGGGAATGGTCACACGGCCACCGACGCCGACCACGACATCGGTGTAGTACAGGGTACGATAAATGGCCATCTGGACTCCTCTAGTTGCCCATTGCAGCCGCGTAATCTAAGGCATCCGGCAAGGCTCCGGTACGGAGGGCCGGGCTCGACCGAAAGGGGCCCGCATTGCGCTTCGTGAAGCTCCTGGCCCCTTTCCTCGTAGGCGGTCACAGCGGTCGCGACCGAGGTCGGCCGATCCCCCCAATGTCCCAGGACCCTCCATGACTGAAAACGGCTATGCCGTGCGACTCGAGGGCGTCACCAAGCGCTTCGGGAAGCACACGGCCGTCTCGTCCCTCGATCTCGACGTTCCGCGGGGGATCATCTGCGGGCTGCTCGGGCCGAACGGGTCGGGCAAGACCACCACGATCCGAATGATCATGGGGATCCTCCTCCCCGACGAAGGCACGGTCTCCCTCTTCGGCGGCGACCCGGACCTGACCCGCCGTACCAAAGTGGGCTATCTGCCCGAGGAGCGTGGCGTCTATCGCAAGATGAAATGCGTGGACCTCATCACGTTCCTGGCTGAGATTCGAGGGATCCCGCGAGCGGAGGGCAAACGCAGGGCGCACGAGTGGCTCGAACGGCTCGGCCTACCGGAGTGGGCCGACAAGAAGGTCGAGGACCTCTCGAAGGGGATGCAGCAGAAGATCCAGTTCATCGGCACGGTGATCCACGAGCCGGAGCTGCTGATCCTCGACGAGCCGTTCAGCGGTCTCGACCCCATCAACCAGGACGTGCTCGAGGAGATCGTCCGTGACTTCCGCGCGAAGGGCACCACGATCCTGTTCAGCACCCATCTCATGGATCAGGCGGAGCGCCTCTGCGAGCGCGTCTGCCTCATCTCCAAGGCGCACAAGGTGATCGACGCGAATCTCAGGGAGCTGAAGGCGTCGGAGCGGGGTGGGGTGGTCGCCGTGGAGTTCGAGGGACCGGAGAGTTGGATCTCGGGACCCGAGGTGGCCGGGGTCGAGCGCGTGAACGGCTCCCTGCGCCTGCGGCTCACCGAGAACGCCGATCACCAGGCGATCCTGCGCAGGGGGGTGGGCTCGGGAGCCACGATCCTCCGATTCGACCTCGTGGAGCCGCGCCTCCACGAGATCTTCGTGAGGCTGGCGGGCTCCGACGCGACCGGCGATGCCGGGACGCCCTCGGTGTCGGGTGGGCGTCCGACAGGGGGGATGGGCGACCGATGGCTCGGCGGTGACAGGGGGGATGCGTGATGTGGCACAACGTCTGGGCGGTGATCCGCCGAGAGTATCTTCAACGGGTCCGCAGCAAGAGCTTCGTGTTCGGGACGGTGGCGGTGCCCGTGCTGATGTTCCTGATGATGGTGCTGCCGGTGATCATGACGCAGCGCAACGCGGAGGATGAGCGCCACATCGCGGTGCTGGACCGCACGGGCTCTCTCCTCGACCGACTGGAGCCGGATCTGCTGGAGCTGGGATGGACGGTGGACGTTGCGCCTGCGACCCCCGACGCGGAGACGGCGCTTCGCGGACAGGTCGAAGCCGGCGAGATCACCGGCTTTCTGGTCCTCGACGACAGCACGTTGTCCAGCGGAGTCGCCACCTTCGAGACCACCACGCGTCCGGCCGCGATCCGCAGCTTCACGCTCCGCAGCGCGATCACCCGGGCCGCGATGGAGGAGCGCCTCGAGTCCAGCGGGGACGCGTCGATCCTCTCCGGCGGCGAGCTTCGGGTCGAGGTGGTCGCCGGAGCACGGAACCCGAACCCCGAGGAGGGCGGCCCGCAATTCGTGCTCGCGTTCTTCGGGGCGATGATCATCTACATGGTGATCCTCATCTACTCCGTCGCAGTCATGCGAGCGACGCTGGAAGAGAAGACGAGCCGCATCGTCGAAGTCATCGTCGCGTCGATGGAGCCGTGGCACCTGCTCCTCGGCAAGATCATCGGGGTCGGTGGTGTATCGCTGACTCAGCTCGCGATCTGGCTCGGCACGGGTGCGCTCGCCGCCGCCGCCGGCATCCCCACCATGATGGCCGCCCGCCCCGATCTGACCGGTCTGGTCGACGTTCAGGCGGCGCTGCCGGGGCTCGGGATGGTGGCGCTCTTCGTGTGCTTCTTCGTCTTCGGCTTCTTCATGTTCTCCGGCATCTACGCGGCCGTGGGATCCATGTGCAGCACCGACGAGGAAGCCAATCAGGCCCAGTTTCCGGTGG
>JASFUR010000283.1:0-4985 GCA_050050215.1 Gemmatimonadota bacterium | reverse complement strand
CCTCACCCGGCGGCAGCGTGACGATCTGAGGGTGCAGCCCGGCCGCCAGCAGGACGTCGGCGGCGCGGAAGCTCGCCTTGAGCCCGGCCGCGTCGGAGTCGAAGAGGAGCAGGATCTGGGTGCAATACCGCGACAGCAGCTTCGCCTGCTCCGGGGTGAGTGCGGTTCCCAGCGGAGCGACCACGTGCTCGACCCCGTGGGCAGCCAGGGAGACGACGTCCATGTATCCCTCGACGATCAGCGCCCGCTCCTGGCGCCGGATCGCGTTCTTCGCCCATGAGAGGCCGTAGAGATTCTCGCCCTTGTGGTAGACGGGCGTCTCCGGCGAGTTGAGGTACTTCGGCGCATCCTTCGCTCCGTCGTCGAGGACCCTGCCTCCGAACGCGATGACCTTCCCCGACAGGCCCTCGATGGGAAAGATGATCCGGCCTCTGAAACGATCGTACGGCTCGCTGCTCCGCTCGCTGGTCCCCAGCAGGCCGACCTGCATCATGAGCTCCTCGTCGAAGCCGTGCGTGCCCGCGGCCTCGCGCAGCGCACGCCACTCGTCCGGAGCATAGCCGAGCCCGAAACGCTCCCACGTGTCCGAGCCCACCCCGCGCGCCTCCAGATAGGCGCGCGCCCGGGTCCCGCCGGCCTCCTCGGTGAGCTGCGCCCCGAACCAGTCCCGGGCAAACGCGTTGATCTCGTAGAGGGGACGGTTCGGATCGTCCTCCTCCCGGCCGCGCTTCACCTCCCTCACCTCGACTCCGGAGCGGGCGGCCACGTACTTCACCGCCTCCACGAAGTCCATCCCCTGGCGCTCCATCACGAACGAGAAGACGTCCCCGGACTTCCCACATCCGAAGCACTTGTAGAAGCCCTTGTCCGGAACGACGTAGAAGCTCGGCGTGCGCTCCTCGTGGAACGGGCAGTTCGCCTTGAACTCGCGCCCCGCCTTCTTGAGCTGTACGAACTCCCCGACGACGTCGACGATATCGGCCCTGGAGCGGACCTCTTCGACCATGTCGTCGGGGATCATGCCGGCTACCTGAGCGTCGCGACGGTGACGCCGGCTCCGCCCTCGGCCGGCTTGCCGGTCCTGAACTCGCTCACCCGGGCGTCCTCCGCAAGCAGCTCGGCGGCCCGTGCGCGAAGCGCTCCGGTGCCCTTGCCGTGGATGATGCGCAGCTCGGACAACCCACCGACCACCGCCTGGTCGAGGGCACGAGCCAACTCGGCTGTCATCTCGTCGACGCGCAGGCCTCGCAGGTCCACCTCGGGACGAGCCGCGGGGGTCGTGTACCCGGTCCAGGCCGCGGCTCGCTTCTCGGTGGTCGGCTGCGCTCCCTCCTGAAGCGGCTCGAGGTCGGACGCGGGCACTTCGATGCGCAACGCCCCGCTCTCCACGAGAACCCGATCGTCCCGGATCTCCAGGACCGTGCCCTTCGAGCCGGTGGACTCGATGCGCACCGGGTCCCCCGCGGTGATACCGACCGGACCGCCTTCCCGCGTTTCGCGGCTGCTGGCCTTCTCGTGGCGGCGGGCGGCCTGCTCGACGCGCTGACGAGCCTCGCGGGCGGCCTCCTCCATCGATGCGCCCTCCTCGGCCGCCGCCCGCAAGTCGTGAATCGCCTCCTCCACCTCCGCTCGCGCGTCCATGAGCAACTTGCGCGCGTCCTCGCGGGCCCGGTCCTCGGCAGTCCGCTCTGCCTCCTCCAGTGAGTGCTCTCGGCCCTCGACCTCCGCGCGCAGACGGGCTGTCTCCGCCCGCTCCGTCTCGAGCTCGGACGCGAGGTCCCGGACCTCGACCTCCTGGCGCTCCAGCCGCTCCAGGAGCTCGTCCAGCTCGACCCCGCCTTCCTCCCGGTACGACTCGGCGCGCCCGAGCACCTCCTCCGGGAAGCCCAGCCGCCGCGCGATGGCGATTCCAAAGCTCCTACCGGGGCGTCCCTTCACGAGCCGGTACGTCGGCTCCATGCGCTCCGAGTCGAACTGCAGCGAGGCGTTCACCACTCCGCTGTCCTCGGTGTCGAGCCGCTTCAGCTCTCCGAGGTGCGAAGAGACGAGCGTCGTGGTTCCCCTACCCACGAGATCCTCGATGATGGAGCGCGACAGGGCGGCACCCTCCGCCGGATCGGTGCCCGTGCCCATCTCGTCGATGAGCACCAGGGACGCTCCGTCCGCCTCCCGGACGATGTCGAGCAGGTTCGATAGGTGGGCCGAGAACGTGGAGAGGTTCCTCGCAATGGACTGCTCGTCGCCGATGTCGGCGAAGAAGGACCGGAAGACGGGCAGTCGGGAGCCCCGGCCCACCGCGGGCACCACGCCGCTCTGGGCCAGGGTACACGCGAGGCCGACGGCCTTCAGGAAGACGCTCTTACCCCCGGTGTTGGGTCCCGACACGACCATGGCACGCTCGTCGGGGAGGAGCTCGAGGTCGAACGGGACGACCTCCTCGGTCTCGCCCTCCACCAGAAGGGGATGCCGACCCTCGCGGATGACGATTCCGTGCTCGCCGGACTCGGCCAGCTCGGGAGGCTCAGCCTCCCACGCCCGGGCGGTGCGCGCCCGCGCCTCGAGCGAATCGAAGTCGATCAGGGCGTGCAGGGCGCCCGCAAGCGCGTCACGCTCCGGATGGAGCCGGCCGGTCAGCTCGCCCAGGATGCGCCTGATCTCGCGACCCTCTTCCCGCTCCAGGTCGCGCACCCGGTTCATCAGCTCGAGCGAGACCGGCGGCTCCACGTAGAGGGTCGCGCCGGTCTGCGACTCGTCGTGGATGATGCCACCGACCTCTCCCCGACCCTCGCGGCGCACGGGGATCACATAGCGGCCTTCACGGATGGTGACCGACGCGTCCGGGACGACGAAGCGCTCGGGCAGCTTGGCAAGGTACTTCTCCAGCGTCCTCACGATCTTGGAGTGGGCCCCGCGGAGCGCGTCCCGGGTCTTCTTGAGATCGCGCGAAGCCGAATCGAGGACGTTTCCTTCGGCGTCCACGCTCTTGCCGATCGCCTCCTCGAGCGGCTTCAGGTCGACGAGCGCCTCGAAGAGCGCCTGCAGCTCCGGATAGCCATCCTCGCGAGAGTGGAGCTCGTTGCGGAGGAACCGGGACGTGGACAGCAGCACCCCGACCGCGTGCAGCTCCGCCGGCTCGAAGACCGCCCCCTCGGCCGCCAAGCGCTCGAGAGCTCCACGGACGTCGTGGATCGGGCCGAGCGCCCAATCGGGTCGCTCCTCCTGGAAGCGCATGGCGGCGCTCACGCGGCCGAGCTCGCGAACGATCCCGTCGTGGTCGCCACGCGGCCGAAGGGACAGCACATGCGAGCGACCGAGACCGCTGGAGGCGCGCCGTGCCACCCGCTCCAGGACGCGCTCGAACTCCAGTACCTCGAGCGCGTGTTGGCTCATCCCGCGCCGGCCCCGGTCACCCCGCGAGCTCCTCGCGCACGATCCGGTTGGCCTCCTTGCCATCGAACCGCCCACGGATCTGGGGCATGAGGCGACCCATGAGCGGGCCCATCTGGTCCGCCCCGGAGGCGATCGCCTCCCGGACCATGGCCCTGACCTCGTCCTCGCTCAGCCCCTCCGGAAGGTACTCGGAGAGGACCTCGACCTGTGCTTCCTCGACGTCGGCCAACTCGCCGCGGCCCGCGTCCCGCATCTGCTCGGCGGCGTCCTTCCTCTGCTTGATGCCCTTCGAAAGCACCTGAACGACCCCGTCGTCGTCCACCTCCTTGCCCTCGTCGATCTCCTTGTTGCGGATCTCGGACAACGCCGTGGAGAGCACGAGCGTGCGCTCCTTGTCCCGCTGCTTCCGGGCTTCGTTGAGGTCGGCTTGAATTCGGAGCTTGAGGTCGCTTGGCACGGGGTCTGGCCTCTGCGTCGCGTGGAATCGTGTGACTACGGGGCGTCCGGGTGACTCAGCCTGGGGGCCAACCGAGCCCGCGACCGCCGAGCAGGTGCACGTGCAGGTGGTGCACCGTCTGGCCGCCGTCCGCGCCCGTGTTGATGACGGCGCGGTAGCCGCCTTCGGCGACCCCCTCGTCGCGGGCGATCTCGGCCGCGGTCAGGAGCGCCTCACCGAGGAGGTCCGCGTGTCCCTCGCCCGCCGCGTCCAGGGACGCCACGTGCTCCTTCGGGATCACGAGTATGTGGACCGGTGCCTTCGGATCGATGTCCCGGAACGCGACGAGGCGCTCACTCTCGTGGACCACGTCCGCGGGAATGGTCCCCTCGACGATCTTGCAGAACAGGCATTCGGTCTGGCTCATACGACGAGACTAACGCAGGCGGTTCCACGCACAAGTGCGAGCGGCCCGGGCCCGACGATGCCGTCCCGTCGAGACATGGAGGCGCTCCAGGAAGCGCCTCACCTTCACTGTCCTCATACGACGAACGCCACCCCGACCAGGAGGACGCATGGACCCGATCGCGAGCCTTGCCGAGCGCACCCTGCTGAAGAGCGCACATCCCGCCCTCAAGCTGTCTGAGTTGCTGGCGTTCGTTTCGGAGAGGCTCGACCGATCTCTCGACGCAAGGCGACTACGGGCGATTCTGGAGCGCCACCCCGACCACTTCAGGGTCCTGGAGCCCTGGCGCGGTCGCTGGGCCCTCCCGGCCCGGGAAGCGGTCTCCGGCGAATCCGTCTCGGGCGATCGGCCCGACGAGCCCTGGGTTGTCGCGATCGGCCACCCGGACGATCCGCCGGACGGCCCGACGCCGGTCGCGCTCAACCTCCGCGAGAGCGTCCGGTGGCTGGCGCGCGGTGTCGATCCCCGCTCCAACCGCGAAGTGAGCCGCTGGTATGCGATCGCCCTGTCGGAGCGCGCCGTCAGATCGACGTTGGCTCGGCGCGCCGCCTGAAAAGGCCGGCCCGCCACTCGCCGTCCTCGTCGAGGGCCCGGAAGTCGAAGCCCGCTTCCTCGGCCTGGCGGCGCAGCTCGGGCCATTCCTCCACGAGGATCCCCGAGAGGATCAGCCAGGCGTTCGGAGCGGAGGCGGCC
>JASFUR010000282.1:0-5007 GCA_050050215.1 Gemmatimonadota bacterium | reverse complement strand
CCGTACCGGAACCATCTGGGTTCGTTGCCGTCTTCCAGCTCCGCTTCCGTCGTCTCGCGCGTCATGAACCAACCGGCTGCGAGCGTGATGGCGAAGCCCCCCGTGGGTAGCATCCAATTCGAGACGAAGTGGTCGGCGGTGGAGAACCAGCCGACCTTGCCGTCGAACAGCTCCATGGTCGAGAGCACCGGTGTTGAGCCGAACGAGAGGGCAGCCAGGATCGTGAAGACGAAGATGGCCCCGCCACTGAGCCAGACCGCCACGTGCCGATTCATTCCCCGCTCGTCGATCGCGTAGCTCGTCACCACCTCGAGCAGGGAGATCGTCGAGGTCAGCGCGGCGAGCGCCACCAGGACGTAGAAGAGCGGCCCCAGGACATTCCCGAAGGGGACTTCGGTGAAGAAGAGCTCCGGGAGGGAGATGAAGAGCATTCCGACGGTAGAGCCACCCACCTGCTCTTCCATGCCCGGCACGGAGAAGATCACCGAGAACATGATGATCGTCGCGATGAGCGCGATGGCCGTGTCGAGCACGACGATGATCGCGGAGGCCTTCACGATCGACTGGGAGCGGTCGATGTACGAGCCGTACGTGACCATGGCGCCCATGCCGAGAGAAAGCGTGAAGAAGGAGTGCCCGAGGGCCTCGAGGACGCCGTGCGCCTCCAGCTCGTGGAAGTTGGGCCGGAATATGAAGCCGAGCGCCTCACCCGAGCCGTCCATGCCGAGCGCGCTGACGAGGAGCAGGATCAGAATCCCGAACAACACCGGCAGGAAGATCTTGGCGATGCGCTCGATGCCTTTCTGCACGCCGAAGTAGACGATCGACACGGTCGCTACGCTGAAGAGCAGAGAGAGCCCGATCTGCATGGGCCCGTTGGCGACCTGTTCCCCGAAGAGGTCGCCGGTCGCCAATCCGGTGGGGAATCCACTGAACGTCCACTCGATCGTCTTGGTGAAGTAGAAGAGCGACCAGCCGGCGATGACCGTGTAGTAGCTGAGCAGGATGAAGCCACACAGGACGCCCCAGACGCCGACGATGGCCCAAGCCGGTCCGACGGCGTCCTTGAGCGCGCCCACGACGCTCTTCTGGGTCGCACGGCCGATCAGCAGCTCCGCCATCATGATGGGCAGGCCCACGGCGCAGATGCATGCCAGGTAGACCAGCACGAAGGCCCCGCCGTTGTTCTCCCACGTGATGAACGGAAACTTCCACAGGTTCCCGAGGCCGATCGCGCTTCCGGTCGCAGCCAAGATGAAGCCCAGGGTGGAGCTCCAATGGGCCCTCTGCTCTTCCATGCGTAACGCTCCGGGGGTGGTCGGATGGTGGTGGGATGTGGGGACGGCCCCGGGACAGCCAGGCCGGAGAAGCCCGCTTCCGCGCCGCATGGGGCTTCAGGGCCCCAACATATCCGGCCGTTTGGACTCCCAACAGGCAGTCGTGTAGACTTTCGAAGCCGACCCTCCGACCGTCGTATCCGTCATGTCGCGATCGCACCGCTGCGCCCTGGTCCTCTCCTTTCTCGCCGTCACCGCGTGTGGTGGCGCGGACGAGGGCGACACATCCGAAGGGGCCGCGCCGTTCCGGGCGGCTCTCCTGACCGCCGGACCGGTGAGCGACGCGGGCTGGTATGCGGGCGCCTACGAGGGCCTGCTCCTTCTACGCGACTCGCTCGGCGCCGAGGTCAGCCACCAGCAGACGCGCACGCCCGCCGAGTTCGACGAGGCGTTCCTGTCATACGCGTCCGCCGGGTACGACATCATCTTCGCGCACGGCTTCGAGTATCAGGATGCGGCGATGCGGGCGGCGGAGCGCTTCCCCAACACGACGTTTGTCGTCTCGAGCGGAGGTCGGTTCTCGGACAACGTCGTGCCGCTGATCTTCGAGCTGGAGCAGGGGAGCTATCTGGCCGGGATGGTCGCCGCGGGCATGAGCCGGTCGGCGATTCTCGGCACGGTCGGGGGCGTGGCGATTCCGCCCGTGGAAGGAACCTTCCTCGCCTTCGAGGCCGGCGCGCGCGCCGTGAACCCCGACGTGCGGGTGCTGGAAGCCTTCACTGGGAGCTGGGACGACGTGGCGGCGGCCAAGGAGGCGGCCGTGGCTCAGCTGGGGCGTGGGGCCGACGTGATCATCCACAATGTGGACGCGGCCTCGTTCGGCGTGTTCCAGGCGGTGCGTGAGGCGGTGGCCGGCGGGCGCACCGCGTGGGCACTGGGAATGAACCGGGACCAGAACGACGTCGCCCCAGAAGTGATCCTGGGAAGCGCTGTCATTCACATCCCACAGTCGTTCCTCGAGGTCGCGCTCGCCTGGGAGGATGGAACGCTCGGGGGCGGCCCCGTCTACGCGGGAGCGGCGGACGGGGTCATCGACTTCGTCCTGAACCCGGCCCTCGACGACAGAGTGCCCGACGAGCTGGTCGCCGAGGTGTCGGCGGCTCGCGAGCGGATCCGCTCCGGACAGCTCGAGGTCCCGAGGGTGCCGTTCGTGGAGGGGGAGTCGGGCGTCAGTGACTGACGTGCTGGCCAGCTTGCGGGGTGTCGTTCGCCGGTTCGGACCGGTCACGGCGCTCGCGGGCGCGGACCTGGAGGTCCGCAGTGGGGAGGTGCACGGCGTCCTGGGAGAGAATGGAGCCGGCAAGACCACGCTGCTGAGCGTGCTGGGCGGCATCCTGCGTCCGGACGCGGGCACGCTCGAGATCGCCGGCCGGGTCGTGGAGCTCAGCGGACCCCGCGCGGCGTGGGAGCACGGCGTCGGCCTCGTGCACCAGCACTTCACGCTCGTTCCGAGGCTCACAGTCCTTGAGAACCTGTCGTTGGGACGCGATCCCGGCGTCTCCGGGGCCGGGCTTCCGTCGGACCGGGTGCGCGAGGCGGCGCTGCGGCTCTCCGAGCGGACCGGCCTCAGTGTGCCGCTCGAGGCGACGGTCGAGGACCTCGGCGTCGGGGAACGGCAGCGCGTCGAGATCCTCAAGGCACTCCTGCGTGAGCCGCCCATCCTGGTTCTGGACGAGCCCACGGCAGTGCTGACGCCCGGTGAGGTCGAGTCCCTCTTCACCTTGCTCCGGGACCTGGCCGCGCAGGGGAAGGCGGTGGTCCTGGTGGCGCACAAGATCAACGAGGTGCTCTCGGTTTCGCATCGGGTCACCGTGCTTCGGCGCGGCCGGACCGTGCTGACGTCGAAACGGGACCATACGGACGCGCCGTCCCTCATCCGTGCGATGGTCGGGGATGGCGGAGCGGTGGAGGGGGTCTCGTCCCGCGACGTGGCCGAGGCCGTGGGTGGCGGCGACGCGGATGCCCTCGATGGGATCACTGGTCTGGACGGGGACCCGGTGGCGCGGCTCGTGCGCGTGAGTGTCGTCGGCCGGGGCGGATCAGAGGCCCTGCACGAGGTCTCGCTGTCGGTGGCGCGTGGCGAGATCGTCGGGGTCGCCGGAGTCGAGGGGAACGGACAGCGGGAGCTCGCGCTCGTGCTCGCGGGGCGCCTGGGGGCCGAGTCGGGAGACGTCGAAGTGCCGGCGGGAGTGGGATTCGTCCCACAGGACCGCACGGTCGAGGGCATCGTGCCCGACTTCGATCTGGTCGAGAACACGGCGCTGGCGCTTCATGACGATCCCCGGTTCGGTAAGGGTCCGTGGCTCGATTGGCGGGCCGCGCGGATGGAGGCGGAACGGGTGGTCTCACGGTTCGGGGTGGTGGCGCCCGGGGTGGAGGCCCGCGCCGGCGCCCTCTCCGGCGGGAACCAGCAGCGGCTGGTCGTGGGCCGCGAGTTGATGCGCGCGTCGGACTTCCTGGTCGCCGAGAATCCGACGCGTGGCCTGGACGTGGCCGCTACCGCGTTCGTCCACTCGGAGCTCCGTCGGCTCGCCGGGTCTCCGACCGGACCCGCCATCGTGCTGGTCTCGACGGACCTGGACGAGGTACTCGCGCTGTCGAGCCGAATTCTAGTCATTGTGCGCGGTCGCCTGAGGGCAGTGCCCGAAGGGAGCCGGAGCCGGCAGGGGATCGGGGCGCTCATGCTGAGCGGGGGTAAGGGCCATGCGTGAGCGCGGCGGCTGGACCTCACTCACGGTGGCGGCGGTGGCGCTGGCCATGACGGCCCTGGCGGCCGCCGTGTTGCTCGCGATGGGGGGATACGACCCCGTACGGGCGGCGGCGGCCATGTGGTCGGGTGCCTTCGGCTCACGCGAGGCCTTCCTGTCGGTGACACTCGTGCGCTCGGTCCCGTTCCTGCTGACGGGGCTGGCAGTCGCGCTCGCGTTCCGGGCCGGTGTGTGGAATATCGGAGCGGAGGGGCAGCTCTACGCGGGAGCCATCGCCGCCGTGTGGATCGGCCTGATCGGAGGGGGTCTTCCGGCCTGGATTCTCGCGCCGGCGGTGCTGTTGGCGGCCGGTGCGGCCGGTGCGGCATGGGCGCTGGTGCCGGCCCTGATGAAGCTCCGGCTGGGAGTCGGCGAGGTGATTACCACGATCCTGATGAACTTCATCGGGATCAACTTCGCGGCGTACCTCGTGCATGGTCCGCTGCAGGAGCCGCGGGGCGTCTTTCCGCAAACCGACCAGATCGCGGAGGCGGCCCGGCTTCCGGCGCTCTTCCCAGGCACCCGGCTCCACGTGGGGTTCCTGCTGGCGGTCCTCCTGGCCGGCGGGCTGGCCGTCGCCATTCGGCGGACCCGTTGGGGTTTTCGAGTGAGGGCCGTGGGCGCGTCCGAACGGGCGGCGCGGGTGGCGGGGCGCATCGACTCGAACCGTGTGGTGATGGGCGCCTTCCTGGCCTCCGGCGCCCTCGCCGGGCTCGCCGGGGGAGTGGAGATCTCGGGGCTCACGTACGCGCTGTACGAGGGGCTGTCTCCTGGGTGGGGCTACACGGCGATCGCTGTCGCGCTCCTCGCGGCGCTCGACCCCGCGGCGGTGGTGGGGACCGCCGTGCTCTTCGGAGCGCTCGAGGCCGGATCGGGGGCCATGCAGCGCGAGGCCGGCATCCCGGCGGTCTGGGTCACGGCCG
>JASFUR010000281.1:0-5022 GCA_050050215.1 Gemmatimonadota bacterium | reverse complement strand
TCTTCGGCCGCGGCACCCTCTTCACCACCACCCTGGACGAACGCGAGGCCCGCCAGCACGAGAAGGACGCAGGCAAGGCCACCGATCAGCCAGTTTTTGTTCATCCGATGCAGTGCTCCTGAGCGAAGCATCGCGCCCTGGAAGAAGGCGCAGAATGGGCCGTTTCCGCTACGGACAGAACGCTTGTGACAAATCGGAACATGGCCCCGAAGCAGGGAGAACCTACCGGGAGCCCAGGGGTGGGGTCAAGGTGGTGTAACGCCCATGTAGAGAACCTTTCGACAGGGTGAGTGTTTTACCTTTTTCGCGTCTACCAACCCCGTCTCCCGACGAAGGGGCACCGTTCTCCCAATGCCCGACACCAGCGCGACAGCAGCCACCCGCGAAGCCAAGCCGTCCCTCGAGCTGCTGGACCATCTGGTGCAGGAGGTCGAGGCGGTCTTCCACGGCAAGCGCGAAGTCGTGCGCCTCGCCCTGGCCGCGTTGTTGGCACGAGGCCACGTGCTCTTCGAGGACGTTCCCGGGGTGGGTAAGACCACGCTCTCGCACGCGCTCGCGAAGGCGCTCGGCCTCGGCTTCAAGCGGATCCAGTTCACCGCCGACCTGCTTCCCTCCGACGTGCTGGGGGTCTCGGTCTACAATCCCCAGACGACGACGTTCGAGACCCGACCCGGCCCCATCTTCACCAACGTCGTGCTCGCGGACGAGATCAACCGCGCGCCGCCCCGGACCCAGAGCGGCCTGCTGGAAGCGATGCAGGAGGGCAACGTCACGATCGACGACGAGACGTACGAGCTGCCCAAGCCGTTCCTGGTCATGGCGACCCAGAATCCGCTCGAGCACCATGGCACCTATCCGCTTCCGGAGAGCCAGCTCGACCGGTTCCTGATGAGGATCACCGTGGGGTACCCGGACGACGAGGCCGAGCGGCGCATCCTCACCGAGTCGGCGAGCTTCGAACCGGTCATCGACCGCATGCGGACGGTGCTGTCACCCGTGCAGGTCATCAAACTCCAGGAGCGGATCGAGGAGGTCGAGGTCGATCCCGCGATCCTCGATTATCTGATGGCGATCGTGGCGGCGACGCGCCGGTCGCCCAAGCTCCGCATGGGCGTGAGCCCGAGAGGCAGCATCGCGCTCTTCCGCGCGGCGCGCGCGTACGCACTGACCAAAGGGCGCACCTACCTCGTACCCGACGACGTCCGCGAGCTGGTCGTGCCCACGCTGGCGCACCGGATCCTGCCCGCGGGCGCGTCCGGTACGACGCTCGACGTGCACGAGGAGGCGGCCGCCGTGCTCGAGGGGCTCGTGGACGAGGTCGAGGCGCCGGTGTGAGCTGGGTCGAGGGGCTCGCCGACGTCTGGCGGCGGATCCGCGCGTGGCGCCGCTTCTACTTCACGACGGGCGGGCTCGCCTTCACGCTCGGGACACTCGCGGTGGGCTTCGCCGCTATGAACACGGGCAACAACCTGCTCTACCTCCTGCTCGGCTCGATGATCGGCTTCATCGTCGTGAGCAGCTGGCTGTCCGAGCAGGCGATCCGGGACATCCTCGTCGAACGGCACAAGGCGTATCCGGTTACCGTCGGACAGGAGCTCCGTCTCGTCTACGAGGTGAAGAACGAGAAGCGGCTACTCCCGAGCCTGGCGGTCGAGATCGTCGAGGAGGGCCTGCCGGGCCGGGCCTTCGTCGCGCACGTCCCGCCGCGCGGCAGGGCGGAGGCACGCTCGATCAACAGCTTCGTGCGCCGCGGCGTGTACCCGCTCGACACGGTGACGCTGTCCACGTCCTTCCCGTTCGGGATGTTCCGGAAGGAGCGCGACATCGAGCTTCCCGGCGAGGTCATGGTCTGGCCACGCACCGATCGGCGCGTGCGGCCCTCATCCGGAGGAGCCGGCCGGCTGGCGCGCAGCGGCGCGACACGGCGTGGCGCCCGGGGGACCCGCGGGGAGTATCGGAGCCTGCGTGGCTACCGGGCGGGAGACGATCCGAAGGACATCCATTGGAAGTCGTCGGCGCGCCTCCGTGAGCCCGTCATCCGGGAGTACGAGCGGGACGGGGCCGAGACCTGCTGGATCTGCCTCGACGCCCGAGGCCCCGCGGACGAGGCCGCCGAAGTCGCCATTGAGGTGGCGGCCGCTCTGGCCGCCAGAGCCGCCGAGGAGCACAGGCCGTTCGCCCTGATCGCGGGAGGCGCGGTGTTGGAGCCGGGAGACGGGGCCGGCCAGCTCGAGCGGGCGCTCGACATCCTGGCTCGGGTCGACTTCTCGCCCGAAGAGCCGGCACCGGAGCCACCGGTCGGTCGAGATGCGGCCGTGCTTGTAGCAGTGTATCCGCAACCGGACTTCGGGGACGTCTACGCGGTCGGGCCCGGAGCTCGGCTGGAATGGGCCGAGGGCGTCCTGGAGCGGAGCGTCGTCGGGGAGAGCGCATAGATATCCGGCTGGCGGAGGGCCGGCCTCTTCGTTTTGAAGGCCGGAGCCGCGAGGTGTATCGTTCCGCATGAACCTGCGCCGTCTCCACCGCCGCCTCGCCGTGCTGATGTCCCTGGCGGGACTGGTGGCGTTCGCGGGTGGTGCGGGCTTCGAGCCCGTCTCGGCATTCCTGGCTGCGATCGCGCTCACGACGGCGCTCTTCTGGCATCCGGACCGCGCGCTTTCCACTCGACTCGAGCGGATCTGGCTCCCACTGGCGACCGTTCTCGTCGTGCGCGCGCTCGCGCACGTCCTCTTCATTCGCGACGACATCGTCATCCCGGTCGTCGACCTGCTCCTGCTGCTCCTCGCCGCCGAGTCACTCCGCTCACTCGACGCCCCGAACGACCTCCGCCTCTACGCGCTTTCCTTCGCGCTCATCCTGGCGTCGACCGCGTACCGGCCGGGCATCGTCTTCCTGCTCGCGTTCATCGCGTACGTGGTGCTCGCGACGCTCGCCCTCATGGTGGGACACGTGCGGAGGCGGGCGGAGAAGTATCACGTGCGGGAGGTCCCGCTGGGCCGGGGCCTGCTCGCGACTACCGGCGTCCTTTCGGGCGTCGTGTTCATGGTCGCCGCCTTCGTCTTCGTCACCTTCCCGCGGGTCTCCAGGGGATGGGCCGGACGTGGTGAGCAACTCGCGACGTCGATCGCCGGCTTCAGCGACGAGATCTCGATCGGGCAGTACGGCTCCACCATCCTGGGCAACCCGGAGATCGTGCTGCGGGTCGAGTTCCCCGACGGCGCCCCGTCCGACCTCTCGAGCCTCCACTGGCACGGCCGCTCCTACGACCACTTCGACGGAGTGCGCTGGACCCGCACCGAGCAGATTCCGCCGTCGTCCGCCCCACGGCAGTGGTACCGCGACCGGTGGAGCCAGGACGTGCTCCAGTACAAGATCTTCGGCGCCCCGCTGGACGTGCGGGTGCTGTTCGCCCTGCATCCCGTGCTCGACATCGACTCCGAGAACGGCATCCAACCGCTGTTCGACAACGCGGGCGACTACGTCTACTGGGGATCGGGCGCGCCCGTGTATACGGTGTCTTCTCCCGTCGCTCCGCCTCCTCCCGAAGCGCTGCGGACGGCCAGCCGCGGTTTCACGCCCTCGGCGGATCACTACCTGCAGCTTCCGACCATCGACGAGCGGATCCGTGCGCTCGCGGACTCCCTGACGAGGGACTACGACAACCGGTACGACCGGGTCGTAGCCATTCGCGACTGGCTCAGGACGTTCGAGTACACGCGAGATCTGCCCGCCACGTCCGAGGAGGCCACGCTCGAGCACTTCCTCTTCGAGCGACAGGCCGGTCACTGCGAGTACTTCAGCACGGCCATGGTGGTGATGCTCCGCAGCATCGGGATCCAGGCCCGCAACGTGAACGGGTTCCTGGGCGGTCAGTGGAGCCAATTCGGTGACTACCTGGCCGTCACGCAGAACGCGGCCCACTCGTGGGTCGAGGTGTGGTTCCAGGGATACGGCTGGGTGACGTTCGATCCCACGCCGGCCGGCGCCGCCGAGGGAGAGGCGCTCACGTCGTGGTTCTGGCCGGGCCGCATCCTGTTCGACGGGCTCCAGCACCGATGGAGCAAGTGGGTGCTCGACTACGGCACGGACGAGCAGGCAGGCGTCTTCGCCGGACTCTTCTCCCAGGACCCGGAGGCCGACGCCAGCGACTCGAGCTCGGCCGGCACCAGCCTGGTGCGGCTCCTGGGCGGCGCGCTCCTCGTGATGATGCTGCTCGGCGGATTCGCCTGGGCGCAGCGCGGGACACCGAGGAAGAAGGCCACGCCGGCCATGCGCATGTACCTCCAGCTGAGGGCCGCCTGCACCCGGGCGGGACTCGGGGTGCTCTCCGGAACCACCCCGCTGGCCCTGGTCGACCGGGTGCGAGCCGACCGCGCGAGCGCGGCCAGACCGGCCGAGCGCGTCGTCGATCTCTACCTGAGATCGCGGTACGGGGGGCAGTCGCTCGCCGACTCCGAGCTCCGCGAGATGCGGGAGGCCCTCGGGGCGGCGCGGCGTATGCTGCGAGCGCGGGTGTGAGCACGTCCGGCCGCCGCCGTTGTACTCCCTCGGCCCCTTCTGGTATCGTCCTGTCATGAGCACAGCGCCGCAGAGCCGCGCCCCGGACCCGAACGGTCTCCACGTCGCCACGATCGCCCACGACGGGTTCCTCTGGGACGCGTACCTGGAGCTCGACGGGGACCCCCGCCGACCCACGAGCTTCCGAGGCCGTCTCCGGTTCGACGTGGCCGGCGCGGTAGGCGCCGACGGCGGACCCCGGTCCGCCCAGACGACGGTGATCATCATCGAGGACTCGTACGAGGAGGCCGTCGCCAAGGCCCGAGCCATGGACGACCGTGTGCTCGAGAATCTTCTCCGGTCCGCCCTGCCCGACGAGGCGTAGCCCTGAAGCGCTCCGCGCGCGCGAAATCCTACCCCCCGATGCCGCGCCAGCCGTATGTTTGACGCACCGTAGTCCGCCATCCCTTCCCGACACCTCCCGAAAAGACCCCAGCCCTTGCGACGAATCCCAGGACTGCCGGC
>JASFUR010000280.1:0-5055 GCA_050050215.1 Gemmatimonadota bacterium | reverse complement strand
ACACCCCAGCGAAGGCTCCGAACCGCTTGCCTTCGCTCTCCTGCTCGCGCGGTACCGCCGAAGTTGCAGCCATCACCGCCGCTGCCTGCACAGGTGAGCCCACGAGGAGTCGGCCGAGCTGGGCCGAGCTCCCACTCACACATACTACTCGGTCACGGTGCGCTCGGTTATAGGAGAATCCCGGTGCGTGCGTGTCATCCGACGACTCACGCGACGGCTCCTCTCACCGTGATCGGCTCGAGACGGAACGTCTGGAACGGCATGTCGATGCCCGCCTCGGTCAGCGCCACGAAAACCGCTTCACGCAGGGCGGCCCGAGCCTCGATGTGTCGCCGCTCGTCGTCCAGCCATGCCCTGAGCTCCATCAGGACGTTGTAGTCGTTGAGCTGCTTCACGACCACGACCGGCTCCGGTGTCTCCATGTAGCTCGGCTCGTCGCGCACGAGGTCGAGCAGCACCCGCCGAATCGTCTCCAGATCCGAGTCGACCGAGACGGTGACGGGGATGTCGATTCGGAGGTGGGGGAAGTTCGTGTAGGACGCGACGGTCTTGTTGATGATCTCGGTATTCGGCACCGCGAGCATCCGCCCGTCCGGTGTGACCACGCGCGTGGACCGGAGCGTGATTCGATCGACACGGCCGTACGAGTCGCCCACTTCCACGAGGTCGCCGATGACGAAGGGACGGTCCCAGTAGATGAGCAGTCCGGAGATCATGTTCGACAGGGCGTCCCGCGCGGCGAAGCCGACCGTCAGGCCGGCGATGCCGAGTGACGTGAGCAGGGACGCCGTGTTGACGCCGACCGCGGTGAGCGCGTTCACGCCAGCGAACGTGAGGACCGCGAACTTCAGCACCGTGAGTGTGAAGTCGCGACTGGTCGCGTCGACATCGAGTCGCCGCGCCGCGACACGCGCCAGGGTGTCGAGCAGCTTCCACGCGATGTAGTAGGCGAAGAAGGTGATCGCGCCGATCACCAGATTGGCGAACAGGTCCGCAGCCAGGTTGCCCAGGCTCTGTGGATCGAACAGGACCGAGAGGCGGTCGGCGATGCTCTGCAAGAAGCGAGTCATGGGCGTGCTCCGTGGAAGTGGGTCCCGGTCTGCCTCGGGTGGCGTTCACGCGGTATCCTAAGCGATGCCCTCCACCGACAGCAGCCTCGTGTTCGTATACGGCACCCTCCGCAAGGACAGCCGTGGACAGGTCCTTTCTCCGCTCTGCAGGGACTGGATCTTCGTCGGCTACGGCTCAGTGGGAGGCCGCCTGTACGACTTCGGCGCGTACCCCGGCGCCGTCCCGTCTGACGACCCTGAAGAGCGCATCCGTGGGGAGGTCTACGAGTTGCCCGCGCCGGAGACGATGCTGCCTCCCATCGATCGCTACGAGGGATGCAGCCCCGAGGACGACCTTCCGCACGAGTTCGAGCGCAAGCTGGTGACGGTGGAGATGGAGGACGGCTCGGAGGCCACGGCGTGGATCTACTGGTACCGACCGCAGCCCCGAGGACGCTTGCTCCCGACGGGCGATTACCTGGAGCGGATGCGGCCGTCGAGGCGTCCGCGCTGACGTCCTGCGCTCAAGCCCACAGCAGGACGAGGCCGGTCCCCACGGCGACCGCGATCCCGAAGAGCGTTCCGAGTCGCTTCCACATGGCGGGGCTCCCGAGGCTGACCGCGAGCCCGAACTTGAACGCGATGTTCGACATCGCGGCCACCAGGATCACGCGCCAGCCCGTCGAGGCCGCGATCACCTCCTGGTTCACCAGGCGCGACGTGGAGAGCGTGATGGCGTCGATGTCGGTCAGCCCCGACACGAATGCCGTTGCGTAGAGCCCGACATTGCCGAGCAGGTCTTCGGCCGCCGCGATCGCGAACAGGATGATCGCATACAGGGCGCCGAAGATCAGCGCCGGCTTGAGCTCCGACGGGTTGCCGGGCTCGAGCGGATTGTCGCTCGGAGCCGTGGCCGATCGCCAGAACGCGATCGCCAGCACGACGAAGACCGCGAGCATGACGCCGATCGGGCCCGCCGCCACCGGGACGAGGCTCGGCGCCACCGCCCCGATCTCGAGCATGATGCGCACGAAGACCACTCCCGACGCGATCCACACCACGATTGCCGCGGTCCTGGCGGTCGACTCCGTGGTCTTCGATTGGCGGGCGTAGCTCATGGTGGTGGCGGTACTCGAGATTGTCCCACCGAGGATCCCGGCGAGCAGCGTGCCCGCGCGGGCGCCCATCACCCGGAAGGCGGCGTAGCCCGCGACGTTGAGGCCTACGATGAGCACGACCATCAACCAGATCTGACGTGGGTTGAGCACGTCGTACGGCCCGAACGTCTCGTCGGGGAGCACCGGAAGCACGACCAACCAGACGACGATGAACTGCATGAAGGCGCGCACGTCCCGGTCGCTCAGCCGGGCCACCCAGTCCTTCAGCTCCTCCCGGAGGTGCAGGAGCATCGCGGTCAGCGCGCCCAGGACGATCGCCACCTCGCGGGGTCCCAGGACGACGAGCGCCCCGATCAGGAACATGAGCACGACGGCGGCTTCGGTCGTCTGACCGGGGTCGTGCTTGCCGGCGCTGAGGAGCACCACGTTGCCGATCACCATCAGCGACGCGACGGCGACCACACCGGCCACGATCACCCAGCTTCCCGCGGTCTGCGAGACGAGCGCTGCAGCGGCGCCCATCACCGAGATCAGCGCGAACGTCCTCAGACCCGCCATCGGGGACTCGACGCGCTCCTTCTGGAGCCCGACCAGGAGGCCGAGCCCGAGGGCGATGAAGACGTCCATGAAGGTGGTGCCGAGCATCGTGTCTCCGTGTGTACCGGAACCGCGGCGGAAGCGCGCTGAATAAGGACGGACGATCCAGGTGGGCGCAACCGTCACGGCCGGGCTCGGCGGCTGTCCGACCCGGTCTTGCCACACGACCGAGATTCGTGCTTCTGCCGGGTTGACCTCCCCTCGGAGGCTCGTGTAACTTGACTGTCTCTGATGCGGGGTGGAGCAGTCTGGTAGCTCGTCGGGCTCATAACCCGAAGGTCGCGGGTTCGAATCCCGCCCCCGCTATGGTCCGTGAAGCGCCGCCCATGGGCGGCGCTTCCCACGTAGGGGAACTCGAAGGAGCGAGCGTCTTGCAGAAGCCGGTACTCTGGACGGTCTCCGACACGTGGAGCCCGCGTAGGCGGGCGGGAGCGAGCAGCCGGTAGAGCCGGCAGATCGCATAAGCTTCCCGTCCGCGCCACCGGTGGCTCGGGCGGGTTTTTTGTCTGGGCCAGGTAGCTCAGTTGGTAGAGCACATGACTGAAAATCATGGTGTCGGCAGTTCGATTCTGCCCCTGGCCATGACGGTGGGTCGGAAGTTGGGCTCAAGTAACACAGACAGAGGTCCGTAGCTCAATTGGTAGAGCACCGGTCTCCAAAACCGGCGGTTGGGGGTTCGAGTCCCTCCGGGCCTGTGCGGGGGGAGAACAACGCCCCGATCGTCTAATGGTTAGGACACCAGGTTTTCAACCTGGCAATCGGGGTTCAATTCCCCGTCGGGGTACTAGTAGGACCGCAGGACAAAGGGGCTGTAGCTCAGTCGGTTAGAGTGCCGGTCTGTCACACCGGAGGTCGCGAGTTCGAGTCTCGTCAGCCCCGCTGGACGAGCAGTCGTTGATTGAAAGATCGAGGTCAGGCGCCCGAGCCGGGTTCCGGGCCTCGCGGGTCGTGCGAAGGGGCCGTAGCTCAGTTGGGAGAGCGCTTGAATGGCATTCAAGAGGTCGGGGGTTCGATTCCCCCCGGCTCCATGTAGCAGAGCGACATGGCTCGGGTGGCGGAATTGGTAGACGCGCAGGGTTCAGGACCCTGTGGGGGTTAACCCCGTGAGGGTTCGAGTCCCTCCTCGAGCATGCTCGGGCCGTTCCGCACACGCGGACGGTCGTGCCGAAGCGAAGTAACGCGGAAGGTACTCCGCCCACGTGCTGGAATTGGTAGACAGGCTGGTTTGAGGGACCAGTGCCGGAAACGGCGTACAGGTTCGAGTCCTGTCGTGGGCACTTTTCGCGGCGATATTTGGCGCCTGGCGTCGTTGGACTGCGCCCGGTGTGGGGCACCCGCGCCGGAGGCGTGGGTCGCGGCGTACTTGTGTACGCCTCACTCTCGCCGCCTTGCCCGCCTAGCCAGGCACCAAATCTCATCCGCGAAAAGCATGGCCGAGGTTGGGCTTTCCAGCCCGGCCCACCGAGTTTTCCGAAGTGGTTTTGCGCCCGTAGCTCAATTGGATAGAGCGTCTGGCTACGGACCAGGAGGTTGGGGGTTCGAGTCCTCCCGGGCGCATGGTCGAACCTTCGGGTTCCGGAGGTCGGGCGCGTAGCTCAGTTGGTTAGAGCGCTACGTTGACATCGTAGAGGTCACAGGTTCGAATCCTGTCGCGCCCATACATGTGTGCCCGAAGGCCGCACGTCATTACGAAGCGTGGGAGTGCGATGAGCGGGAGGGCGCGGCGTCTATGCCACGCACTTCAAGGTCTTCCGCCGCCGCGCCGATCCTCGAACAGGGATCCGAGGGGCCGTAGCTCAGTTGGGAGAGCGCTGCAATCGCACTGCAGAGGTCAGGGGTTCGACTCCCCTCGGCTCCACTCATCAACACCGCCACCGTAGCTCAGCTGGTAGAGCACGTCACTCGTAATGACGGGGTCGTCGGTTCGAGTCCGACCGGTGGCTCTTTTGCCCCGTGGTGTAACTGGCAACACGCCGGATTCTGGCTCCGGAGAGTCTAGGTTCGAGCCCTAGCGGGGCAACTCGGAGGCGCTTTTCTTGCGGGAAGCGTCTCTGCTTTGGAGGGATGGCCGAGTGGCTTAAGGCGGCGCCCTGCTAAGGCGTTGGTCTCCGGACCGCGTGGGTTCGAATCCCACTCCCTCCGTTGAAGGGCTTGAGTGAGTTCTTGGTCGAGCAGGATCGAGAGCCAGAGTGTTCGAACCCACGCGCGAGCCGCGAAGCGGATCGCCCGCGTGGGTTCGAGTCGAGCGAGGGAATGGGTCAACGCGCGAAGCGCCCCGTCGGGTGCTCGAG
>JASFUR010000279.1:0-5102 GCA_050050215.1 Gemmatimonadota bacterium | reverse complement strand
CAGCGCGGCGATCACGAGCAGTGTCATGGTGAAGGACGTGCGGCTCATCGAGTCCCCGACGACGTCGCCGAGCATCTGCACGTTGGTCATGGGGAGGTCCGGGTCGAGGCCCTCGACCACGCCGCGGATCTGCGGGATGAGCGCGGCGGCGTCACGCTCGGCGCGCACCGCGACCGACATGGCGACCACGCCGCCGCCGATCGAGTCGAGCATGGGCTTGTAGATGGTCCCGGTGGCGGGCACGTCGACGGTCAGGAACGGCACGTCCCCCACGACCCCGACCACCCGCGCCGGGGCGCCGGCCGTGGTGAGCCGCTTGCCCAACGCACTCTCCTCCGGCCAGTACTGGTCCTTGATGGCCTGGCTGATGACCATCGATCCGAGTCGGCTCTCGTGGTCGTCACCGATGAACTCCCGGCCCTCGGTCACGGGCACGCCCATCGCCTCGAAGTAGCCCGGCGTGACTCTCCGGATCAGGAACGACGGAGGGAACTCGTCCGGCGCGATCGGGAAGTCGTCGATCCGCGTGGTGAGGCGGGAGCCGATGCCGCTCAACGGCAGGATCGTGGTCGCTCCGGCCGCGCTGACGCCCGGCAGCCCGCGAATCTCCGCGAGCAGGTTGTCGTAGAACCCGACGATCGGCTCGATCCCGCCGTACTTGGCGGGCGCCGGCGAGACCCGGAACGTCACGACGTTGTCCGCCTGGAATCCCGGGTCGATGGAGCGCAGCTCCTGGAACGTACGCACCATGAGCCCGGAGCCGACCAGGAGCATCAGCGCGAGCGCGATCTGGCCGACCACGAGGACGTTGCGCAGACGGTGCTGACCCCGCCCGCCGATGCCGCCCCGGCCGCCGTCACGCAGCGCGCGGAGCATGCGGCCCCGGCCCGTGCTGAACGCCGGCACGAGCCCGAACAGCAGGCCCGCCGCCAGGGAGATCGCGAGGGTGAACGCGAGTGCGCGTCCGCTCACGCCGATCTCGTCGAGGCGGGGGATCACGGGCGGTGCCGCGGCGACGAGCGCCCGTGTGCCGATCCACGCGAGCAGGATGCCGAGCAGGCCTCCGGCGATCGCGAGGAGGATCGACTCGGTCATGACGAAGCGCACCAGGCGGGTCCGCCCCGAGCCGAGCGCCACCCGGACCGCGGTCTCACGCGCCCGGGTCTCGGCACGTACCAGGAAGAGGTTGGCGACGTTGCTGCACGCGATGAGCAGCACGAAGCCGACCGTTCCCAGCACGATCAGCAGGGGAAGCCGGGCGTCGCCGATCAGGTCCTCCTTCACGCTCGTCACGGTGGCTTCGCCGCTGAAGACGCCCGTGAACCACTGGGGCGTGTAGCCGGCCTCGGAGAAGCGGGAGATGAGGTCCTCGGCGTCCGTCGTCGCCGACTCCAGGGTGGCGTCGGGCCGCAGCCGCGCGACCGCCCATAGGTGATGTCCGCCGTAGTTCTCACTCGCCGGATCGAGCTGGTGGGGGATCCACACGTCGACCTCCGGAGACGGGAACGCGTATCCGGGTGGCATGATACCGATGATCTCCCACGTCTGGCTGTTCATCTCGATGCTGCGTCCGATCACGTCGGGGTCGCCCCCGAACACCGAGCGCCACAGCCCGTCGCTGATCACCGTGACCTGAGGCCCGTCCGGGATGTCCTCCTCCGGGCTCGGGAGCCGCCCCCGCTGGGGAAGCGTCCCCAACGCCTCGAACGCGGAAACCGTCATCGCGCTGACGTCGACCTGCACCGGAGCGCCCTCTCCGGTCAGCGCCCACTGGATGCTTCCGCCCGCGTAGCCTCCGAACTCCTCGAACGACCGGTTGTTCTCCACGAAGTGCCAGTAGCCCCGGTCCGAGAACGGGAGCGTGCCGGTCCGGCCCGGCGCGGGTAGCGTATTCGCCGCCACGGAGACCAGGCGGTCGGCGTCCGGGTAGGGGAGCGGCCTGAGCAGCACGCCGTCGACCACAGAGAAGATCGCGGTGTTCGCCCCGATGGCGACGCCGAGCGTCAGGAGCACGACTCCGGTGAAGCCGGGGGCCCGGAGCAGGGAGCGCAGCGCGATACGGACGTCGGACAGCAGGGAGGCGACGAGCACGGTGCGGCTCCTGCGCGGCGAGGGGAGAACCAACTCACAGCTTACGACGAAATTCGTCCCACCAAAGTTGCACGCGCCTGCGCCGCGCGCGAGCACGGGCGCGTCGTGCGAGGGCTACGGACCCGCTCGCCGCGTGTGTCACGAGGCCTCGGAGCGGCGCCGCGCCACCGGTTCCCGGGCCCTTCGACCGCGGGCCCTTCTCCCCTATACTCACGCGCGCTGAGGCGATATCCACCGCAAATCGAACGAGCAGATGAGCAAGTCACCACCCATCATCTATACCTGGACCGACGAGGCTCCCTACCTCGCCACCCACGCTCTTCTCCCCGTCATCCGGGCGTTCGCCGCGGCGGCCGGCGTACCGGTGGAGACGCGCGACATCTCGCTCGCGGGCCGCATCCTGGCGCTCTTCCCGGACCGGCTCACGGACGCGCAGAAGATCCCCGACGACCTGGCCGAGCTGAGCAAGCTGGTGGAGACGCCCGAAGCGAACGTCATCAAGCTCCCGAACATCAGCGCCTCGATTCCGCAGCTGAAGGCGTGCATCGCGGAGCTGCAGGGCAAGGGCTACGCGCTGCCGGACTACCCGGACGAGCCGTCCACGGACGAAGAGCGCGACGTCAAATCCCGCTACGACCGCGCGAAGGGCAGCGCGGTCAACCCGGTGCTCCGCCAGGGCAACTCCGACCGGCGGGCACCCAAGGCCGTGAAGGAGTTCGCCAAGGCCCACCCACCCCGCATGCGGCCGTGGCCCGAGGACTCGAAGACGCACGTCTCGACGATGGCTTCGGGGGACTTCCGCGCGAACGAGAAGTCCGTGACGGTCGGCGCGGCGACGACGGTCCGCATCGAGCACGTCGCCGAGGACGGCTCGGTCACGGTGCTCAAGGAGTCCCTTCCGCTCCAGGCGGGCGAGGTGCTCGACGCGACGTACATGAGCAAGGACGCGCTCGTCGCCTTTCTGAAGCAGGAGATCGCGGACGCCAAGGCGAAGGGCGTGCTCTTCAGCCTCCACATGAAGGCCACGATGATGAAGGTCTCCGACCCCATCATCTTCGGGCACTGCGTGCGCGCCTACTTCTCGAACGTCTTCGAGAAGCACGGTGCGGTGCTGAAGGAGCTCGGCGCCGACCCGAACAACGGCTTCGGCGACGTCCTCTCCAAGATCTCCGTGCTCACCGAGAGCGAGCGTGCCCCCATCGAGGCCGACATCGCCGCCGCGTACGAGATCGGTCCCGGGCTCGCGATGGTGGACTCGGACAAGGGCATCACGAACCTGAACGTGCCGAGCGACATCATCATCGACGCGTCGATGCCGCCTCTCATCCGCGACTCGGGCCGCATGTGGAACGCGGCGGGCGAGTTGGAGGACACCAAGGCGGTCATCCCGGACTCGAGCTACGCGGGCATCTACGACGCGGTCGTGAAGGACTGCCAGGAGCACGGCCAGTTCGACCCGGCCACCATGGGCAGCGTCTCCAACGTGGGGCTCATGGCGCAGAAGGCCGAAGAGTACGGCTCGCACGACAAGACGTTCGAGATCGCCTCTGCGGGCACCGTGCGCGTCGTCGACGGCGACGGAAACGTGCTGCTCGAGGACCGGGTCGGTGCCGGCGACATCTGGAGAGGATGCCAGACCAAGGATGCGCCGGTGAAGGACTGGGTGCAGCTCGCGGTGCGGCGCGCCCGCGCGACGGGAGTCCCCGCGGTCTTCTGGCTCGACGAGAATCGGGCCCACGACGCGCAGCTCATCAAGAAGGTCAATGCGGAGCTGGCGGAGCTCGACACCGAGGGACTCGACATCCGCGTGCTCACACCCGTCGACGCGATGCGCTTCAGCTTGGAGCGGATCCGCCGCGGAGAGGACACGATCTCGGTCACGGGCAACGTGCTCCGCGACTACCTGACCGACCTCTTCCCGATCCTCGAGATCGGCACCAGCGCGCGCATGCTCTCGATCGTGCCGCTCCTCAACGGTGGCGGGCTCTTCGAGACGGGCGCCGGAGGCTCGGCCCCCAAGCACGTGCAGCAGTTCCAGAAGGAGGGGCACCTGCGCTGGGACTCGCTCGGCGAGTACATGGCGCTGGCGGCGTCTCTCCAGCACCTCGGTGAGCAGGCCGGCAACGAGCAGGCGCGTGTGCTCGGCGACGCCCTGGACGAGGCGACGGCCGCATACCTGCACAACGCCCGCTCGCCGTCGCGGAAGGTCCACGAGCTCGACAACCGGGGGAGCACCTTCTACCTGGCGCTCTACTGGGCGCAGGCGCTCGCGAAGGGCTCCGGGCCGCTGGCGGAGCACTTCGGTCCGGTCGCCGAGGCGCTGTCGGAGGCCGAGGAGCTGGTCGTCGGGGAGTTGAACGGCGCACAGGGTGATCCCCAGGACCTCGGCGGGTACTACCAGCCCGCACCCGAGCTCGCCTCGAAGGCCATGCGCCCGAGCGCGACCCTGAACGCCATCGTCGACGGAGTCTAGAGGCGAGACCCATGCAACTCCGGTACGTCGACGACGCGCCCGAGGCGCACGAGACGGAGCTGCTGGCCTGCGCCGTGACGCGGGGAACGCAAACTCCGGAGGGTGCGCTCGCCGCGCTGGACGAGCTTCTCGGCGGGCGGGTGGCCCGCGTGCTCGCGTCCGGCGACATGAAGGGCCACGTCGACGAGGAGATCCTCCTCTACGCGGACGACTCCGGACCCCGACGGATCCTGCTGCTCGGGGTCGGTGAGCCGGGGGAGATCACCGCGGAGGTCGCCCGGCGCATGGCGGCCCGGGCCGTGCGCTATGCCGAGCGCCTGGACCTGGCGAGCCTGTCGGTTTGCCTGGACGGGCTCGGGGGCCTGGCCGACGAAGCGAAGGCCCAGGCGGTCGCGGAGGGCGCGGCGCTGGCGGCGTGGCGCTTCCGTGAGCTGAGGGCGCCCCTGGTCGAGGACCCCGAGGTCGACGTGACGTCGGTGGCGCTGGTGGGCGCCGGAGACACCGATGCGCTCGCCACCGGCACGGTCAACGGTGCCAT
>JASFUR010000278.1:0-5131 GCA_050050215.1 Gemmatimonadota bacterium | reverse complement strand
TCGTCTTTCCGGCCATGTCCATCGAGGGACGCATGATGTGGCTCCTGCGCGCCTCTCCGCTCGACGTGCGTGAGCTCTTCTGGTCCAAGTACTGGGTCGGCACGGTGCCGCTGCTGGCGATCGCGATTCCGCTGATCATCGTCACGAACGTCGTGCTCGACGCGACGACGTTCATCCTCGTGCTGACCACGCTCACGATGATCGGTGTGACCTTCGCCCTCACGGCGCTCGCCCTGGGCTTCGGAGCGCTCTACCCCAACTACGAGACCGAGAACGTCGCAGAGATTCCCACCTCCTTCGGCGGGCTCCTCTTCATGATGTGCGCGGTCAGCTATCTGGCCGGTGTCGTGATTCTCGAAGGCTGGCCGGTCTTTCTCTACCTGAGCTCCAGGATCGAAGGCGACACGGCCTCGGTGAGCGCGATGTCCGTCGTAGTCGGCGTGTCCGGAGCGGCCCTACTCACTCTGATCGCCGTGTGGGCACCCTTGCGGGCCGGGGTGGCCAGGGTTCGCACGGCCGAGCTCTGACGATTCACCCATGATCGACGCCATCAAGAAGTTCTTCGGCACCTCGATGACCCCTTCAGAGGACCCTGACGAAGCCAGGGACGGCAAGGACCTCAGGCTCGCCGCCTGTGCCCTCCTCCTCGAGGTGGCGCACGCGGACGCCGAGTTCACCGACGACGAGCGACAGCATCTCCAGTCGGCCGTTCGCCGACAGTTCGGGGTCGACCACGAAGAGGCGCAGCGACTCATGGAGCTCGCCGAGGCCGAGCGCTCGCAGTCGGTCGACCTCTGGCAGTTCACCAAGCTGATCTCCGACAACTATTCGATGGGCCAGAAGATGGTGCTGGCCGAGATCATGTGGGGACTGGTGTACGCCGACGGCGAGCTCGCCTCGAAGGAAGACTACCTCATGCGGAAGATCTTCAGTCTCCTGCGTCTGGAGCCGGGCTACCTGGCCGAGGCGAAGCGTCGAATGGAAGAGGGCCAGCGGGGGTGACACCGCGCACTTCGACGGGCATATTTCGGACTCCGATAGCACCGACCTCGAACAGCGACGACCATGCGTGACCTCGTACCGGGCGGCTTTCTCTTCACACACCTGATCTTCTGGACGGTCGTGGCCCTCGTCGCCGTCGGTACCAACGCGGTCGCGATCATTCTGTCGATCGGCCTTGGCCTGCTCGTCGTGGAGACCGCCACCCAGCAGAAATGACGGGTGAGGTAGTGGCGATCGCGGTCGTCGCGATCCTCGGGCTCGTGATGGGTATCTGGCTCGGAATGCCGGGCGACGAGCGTCAGAGCGCCGAGGACATCGAGAAGGCCATGGAGGCCGGCGGTGGACGCAGGCGACGGACCAAGCGCATGTTCACGCCGATGGCGTGGATGCAGCGTAAGGCCAACCCCAAGAAGTCGTCGGGAGGCCCCGGTCGGAGGGGCTTCAAGCTCGAGTCGCCCGACGAAGACGACTAGCCTGCCGAGCGACCTCTGAACGATCGGCGCCCGCCCATCGGGTGCCTCAGGCAGCGAGCGAGTTGAACGCGACGAGCACGCCCCCGATAATTGCGCCCAGCAGGTAGCCGAGCCGCACGATCAGGCGCAGCTCGCGGTCCGTCACGCGTCGTACGATCTCTTCCATCTTGGGCGTCGGGAACTCGAGGACCTTCTCCTCCACCCGTCGGGCCACGTCCAGGCGCTCCACGACGGCCGGCACCTGCGTCTGGAGCCACTCCCAGATGGGATCGCCGAGCGCGACCTCGATGCGCCCGGGCCCGTCGTCGGGCAGCCACCTCGCCGGGGTGCCGATCGGCCGATCGAGCACCCTCGACGCCACGCGACGTGCACCCGCGTCCACGGCCCGCCTCGCGCCGTCCGTTCGCGCGGCGGTCACGAGGGCCTCGGTGATGCGCTCCCGGGGAACGCGCTCCAGGACTTGACCCCACGTGCTGTCACCGGCCCGCTCGAGACCGGCATGCAGCTTCTCGACGACGAACTCCCGGGTGGCGGGGTCACGGGCCATGCCGACGATCCAGCCCACCAGCGTCTGCCTCGCCTCGACGACGCTCGGGTCCTCCGAATCGCCGAGCACCTCCGCGACCGGCCGCCTGAGGAAGTCGACGATCGCCTCGTTGACTCCGCGGGCCATGGCGTCCTGTACCGCCTGGTCCCGAAGGATCTCGGATAGCCGTTCCGCCCCTTCTGTCTCGATCGTGTCGAGGACCTTGTCCACCGTGTCCTCGGTCATGACCAGGCGGGCGACGACGCGCTGGTGGAACTTGAGGTCGCGCAGGAATCGGTGCAGCAGATCGTGGATCGTCGATTCGAAGCGGGCGCGGGCCTTCGGATCCTCGAGCAGACCGCCCAATCGCTCGGCCGCGAGCGGCAGGTAGCTGGCGATCGCCTTTTCGACCGAGCCGACCAGCCCGAGTGGCAGGATCTCCTCGAAAGTGCGTCCGGGCGTCAGCAGCTTCTGTGAGGCGCGTCCCAGGTAGTCGTCGACGGCGTCGACGAAGTCATCGCTCTCGACGGCGTTCTGGAGCCAGTCCTCGACCGCCGCTTCGACCGCTGTGCCACGGGCCGGCGTGAGCACGCCGGCGATCGGCTCGTCGGCGACCGCCTGGACGATGTCGTCCGTCCTGCGCTCGATCGCCTCCTCGAAGGCCTCCGAGGCGACGTACTCGTCCAGCTGAGCGAGCCCTTTGGCGATCGCTTCTTCGATGAGCCCGTCCAGATCCTCCATGACCCCCGGCGGGATCAGATCGCGTAGGGAGCCGCGCTCCTTGTTGAGCACATCGTCGACGAGGTGTGCCAGACGCTGATCGAAAGCGGCCCGGAATTCGCCTTCCGCGAAGGTCGTGGTGAGGTCGTCGGGCGTGAGCAGGCGGCTGCCCACCGTGCGACCGATGGCGGCCGCGAGCCGGGGCTGGTTCTTGGGCACGGCCCCCTGGAAGAAATCCAGACGCCAGCGACCGAAGAGCCGTGGAGGCTCGTAGGGGTGGAAGAGCATCCAGATGGCCACCGTGTTGGTCAGCCCCCCCGCCAGCGCTCCGAAGCCGATCGTGACGAGGGCTCGGACTAGCTCGTCGGACACCTGGGCCGCCTGTCCCGGTGAGGGTGCGTCGCCGCCGTCTCCGCCCGGCTCATCGTCTCTGGTGCACGACGAGTCCATGGACCGCGTAGTCGCGGTCCGCGGTCGAAATCTCGCCCACCACCTCGAAGAGCGCGGTCACGGGGAGCAGAGGACCCGTCCCCTCACCGGCCTGCATGTCCGAGGAGATGGCGTGCAACTCTCCGTCGACGGACGCGTCACCTGACCAGAGGCGCCACGACGAGGGTACGTCCCGCCTCGCCGGCGGGAAGGCCTGTGTCGCCGTCCAGTCGAGGTGGAGCTCCGGCCACTGTCTCGTCCGGTTCCCCACGGCGGCCCAGCCCCGGTAGACGGGCTCCGACTCCCCCCCGTGCTCGACGTCGGCCGACAGGATGAACTGGGCGGAATCGCCGGACAGCAGAAGCGCCCAGTCTCCTCCGGGGGGGCCTCCACCGGTCGCCGCCCTCGCGAGGTGGAGGACCACGCCTTCCACACGGTCGTCCCCGAGGAAGGCGGCGCCGGAGAGCAGGTCGACGGTCTCACCTCGAGGGCCTCCCCAGCTCGCACGGGACTCGCCGAGGGTGAGCTCCAGGCTGCGCGTGCCGTCTTCGAAGATGATCCCGTCCACGATGTCCCCCTCCCCCACGAGCAGCTGAAGGTCGCCGTGCGGCAAGATCCTCGCCGGCGCACGGCTCGGGGCCGTCATCCACCTCTCCGAGTAGAAGGCGTCCCATGTGCCACTACGAGCCAGCCAACCGTGAGCTTCACGGAGGACGCCGTCGGGCCTGGACATCGTGTGGGTGAGCCAGGGAACCAGGAAGACGCTGTCCCCACTGACGTTCGCGAAGACGAAGTTCTGCTCGAACGACGGCGTTTCGGGGCCGGCTCCCTCCGCGGTGGTGCCGTTGGCTGCGGGCTGGTCGGGCAGCTCCGGTGCGGAGTCGCTGCAGCCTATCGTGAGCACGGCCAGCAGGGCCGCGCCGGCTCCGACCCGGGTCAGCTCGGCTCGGACCATGCCGGGCTCCCGGACGCATCGAGGATCTGTGCCGGGCCGGCCTGAAGCGCCGCGTCGAGCCGTGTCAGGAACAAGCCGGTCGTGCGGCGGGAGCGACCGAGGTCGCCCCGTTGCGTGCGCGAGGTGGTCATGAGATCGACCCGGGTCTGGGCGTTCTCGTCCAGGCCGATGCGGATGCGGACGTCCGCGGCCTTGAAGAAAAGGAAGGAGCTCGTGCTCGCCTCCATGATCCCCTCCTGATCGTCCGCGACCCACAGCGTCCAGCCCTTGAGCCCGCCGGACGCCAGCGCCTTGGCGCTCTGCCACACGTCCTCGAACGGAATCGCGTACGTCCGCCCTACGAGTCGCTCGTCCTCGGAGTCAGGGTCCGTCTGGGCCCGGTTCTCGGTGAGCCCCCTCAGGAATCCGCTCAACGTCGGTCGAGGGGGGGGCCGAGAGCGAACCGTATCGTCACGTTGGCCGTGACCGTCTGGTCGCCGGCCTCGATCGGAGTCTGAACCTCCTGGACCCGCGCCGCGGTGGCGAAGGCCATCGGCACCGGTCCGGGCCGCTGCGCGCCCCCACGGATCTCGAGCGGAGGTCCGAGGCGATACCCGAGGGCTTCGGCCATGAGCTCCGCTTCCGCCCTGGCGCTGCGAACGGCCTCGGTCATCGCCTGGGCTCTGGCCTCGTCGGTGTCGGACGCGCTGAACGCGATGCTGGCCACACGATTGGCGCCGGCGCCGATCGCGGCGTCGATCAGGCGGCCCACCGCGTCGACGTCGTCGACCGTGGCGCGGACGTTGTTCTGCGCGATGTACCCGGCGATCGTGCGAACCCGTTGCTGATCGGTCGAGTACTGCGGCTGCAGCGAGTACCCGAAGGTCTCCAGATCCAGGCCCGGGAGATCCGAGGCCCGCAGCGCGGAGAGCACCCTGTCCATGGCCGTCGCGTTGGCCGAGGCGGCTTCGGCGGCCGTCTCTGCCCGGGTTTCCATTGCGAAGGCGACCTGAGCCTGGTCGGTCGGCACGCTCACCGAGGCGTTGC
>JASFUR010000277.1:0-5138 GCA_050050215.1 Gemmatimonadota bacterium | reverse complement strand
GTACCTCGACGGGCTCGGACTCGCGCCACTCGGTCCAGGGAGCGGACAGGTCGATCGTGGCGAGGAGGATCCGCTCCGGTGCGTCCCCACTCATGGTATAGAAGACGTAGAGCGTGTCGCCGCGCTGCAGGAGCGCCGAATGACGCATGTCGGAATCGAACAGCTGCGGCCCCTCCTCGAAGTCGGATAGCCCGTCCCGTGAGCGGTAGAGGAAGCCCGGCATGGCGAGGGCGTAGACCCGGCCCTCGTGCTCGAAGACGCGGAAGTACGGTCTGCCCAGGATCTCCGGACGCCCCTCGAAGTGAATTCCGTCCGTCGACGTCGCGGCACGCGTCACCTGGCGGCCCACGTCGCGGCCGTGCACGTACATGACGATCCTCCGGCCCTCCTCGTCCACGTGGACGTCGGGCGACGCGATATGTGCGTACGCCCTCGACCCCGGCGCGCTGCACGGCGGACAGGTGGTCGGGAAATGGGAGTCCTCGATCTGGAGAGCGCCGGGCTCGTACGTAGTCCAGGGCCCGGTGAGGTCGTCCGCGTACGCCAGCCGGATGTACGTCCCCTCGTGATCGGCGAAGTACAGGTAGTACCGTCCCAGAGCGCCCTCGACCCAATCCGGGACACGGATCAGCGACGGCCCGGCGATGTTGGAGCCCATGCGGGCGTCCATGTCCGGAACCACGATCGGGTGGTCGAGCAGGCGCTCGACAAGCACCGTCTGGGCATCCGCGACCGCCGGCGCGAGTAGCGCGACAACGAGGGCCGCCACTCGCAGACCTCGCGGCATTCTCCGCCTCATGTCTGCTCCCCCGGGGCGAGGCCCACGGCCCCTAGTACTCGTCGAAGCCCTCCGTGAGCTCGACGTACGTGCCCGCAGGGTCGGTGAAGAAGGCGATGGCCAGTCCGATGCTCGGCACCTCGCGATACCCCATCTGGAATTCGACGCCCTTCGCCTGCAGCGCCGCCACGAACGACTCCAGGTCGTCGATCTCGAACCCGATGTGGTCGATCGCGCGACCGCGCGTCGCGACACACTCCGTGCGGCACCCCTGGAAGCTCAGGTTCTGGCCCGGAACGTTCGAGGTCGTCTCGATGCTCCCGCGGGGCCAAGTCCACGCGCCGAAGTTGTCGGCGTAGAAGGCCATCAGCTCTTCGGTCTGGTCAGTCCAAAAGTGCACGTGGTAGCCGGCCGTCTTCATCGGAAGCTCGGGGTCCTCCTGCAGCTCGATCCGGACGCCGTCTGGCGCCAGCAGGTACGCGTTGCGGAACCCCTCGGCCCCGTTGAACTCGGCCTGCACCTCGAGGCCGCGCGCGCGCCAGGCGTCCAGGATCTCCCCGATGTCGCGCACCTTGAAGCCGAAGTGGTCCATGACGGTCCCCTGCGACGGACCGGTGGGCTCACGCTCGTTGAAGACCACGAGGAAGTTCGGGAACCTCACCGTGTGAAGGCTGCCCTTCATGACGACCGTGCCGCCGAAGACGTTCGAGTACAGCTCTTCATTCGCCGTCACGTCAGTCACGTTCAGGTGCACGTGGGCGAAGCTCACGCCGAGCTCGTTGGCCGGGGCGAGCTGGGCGCTCACGGGCCAGGCCAGCATCAGAGCGGCGGCTGCGATGGACAGAACCCTCATCTTCCAGTCTCCTCATTGCTGCGTATCGCCAGGGATCGGGTAATCTGGCCTTCGGGATCGCGCGACGCGAGCCCGCCGGGACCTCCTCGGAAGCACTGCGACGGCCCCACCACCACGCATCGGAGGTCGCTCGCGCTCGGCTTCCCCCTTGACCGGACGTGCCGCAGCGATGCTCTTCCTGTCCGCATCCGCACGATGCGTGAGCCCATGACCGGAGAGCCCGGGCCACCCAGATCGCCATGACCGACCAGACCACCCGCTGGGCCGTGCTGAAGTTCGGCGGCACCTCAGTTTCGAGCGCCGACAACTGGGCCATCATCGCGTCGGTCCTGCGCGATCGCCTGACCGAGGGATACCGTCCTGTAGTCGTACACTCCGCGCTCCGCGGGGTTACGACCGCGCTGGACACCGTGGCCGAAGCCGCACTCGACCGACAGCACCCGCCCCTCATCGACGAGATCGACGCGCGACACGACAAGCTGGCCACCGAGCTCGGCCTCTCCGCCGAGGAGACCGCCGATCTGCTCGGGTCCGATAGGGCGCAGCTGCGCGAGCTGGCCGAAGGCATCGCCCTCGTCGGAGAGCTCACGCCGAGAACGCGCGCACGGCTGCTCTCGCTCGGCGAGCGGATGTCGACGCGGCTGGGCGCCGCGTACCTCCGGACACAGAACGTCCGCGTCACATGGTTCGACGCCCGTGACTTCATGACGAGCTTGGAGCGCCGGCCGGGCAACGAGCATGCCGCCTACCTGTCTGCGGAGTGCAGCGCCGACCCCGACCCGAACCTCGTGGGCCTGTTCGAGGCGACGGAGGGGATCCCCATCACGCAGGGGTTCGTCGCGCGCAACGAGGAGGGTGAGACCGTGGTGCTCGGACGTGGTGGCTCCGACACCGCAGCCGCGTACATGGCCGGAAAGCTGTCCGCGGAGCGCCTGGAGATCTGGACGGACGTGCCGGGCATGTTCAGTGCGGATCCCCGCGTCGTGCCGTCGGCCCGCCTTCTCCGCCAGCTCGACTACCGCGAGGCGCAGGAGATCGCGACCACCGGCAGCAAGGTCCTGCACCCGCGCTGCGTCCCGACGGTCCGTGAGCGGGGGATTCCGCTTTATGTGTTCAGCACGGCCATGCCCGACGTCCAGGGCACCGTCATCCGGCTGGGCGCCGCAGAGGGTCCGGCCCAGCTCAAGGCGATCTCGTGCAAGAAGAGCATCCTGCTCATCTCCATGGAGACCGTCGGCATGTGGCACGAGGTCGGCTTCCTGGCGAAGGCGTTCGCGGCCTTCGACCGGTGCGGGCTCTCGATCGACTTGGTGTCGACGTCCGAGACCAACGTGACGGTCTCGCTCGACGAGGAAGCCAACGTCCTCGAGGCCGAGACGCTGGACCGGCTCATGGAGGACCTCGGCCGCATCTGCCGCGCGAACATCATCCGGTCGTGCGCCGCGGTCAGCCTCGTCGGCCGGCGCATCCGGGCGCTGCTCCACAGGCTCGGTCCTGCGCTGGAGGTCTTCGAGCAGCAGCGGATCCATCTTCTCTCGCAGGCAGCGAGCGATCTGAACCTCACGGTCGTCGTGGACGAGGATCAGGCCGACCGGCTGGTGCGTCTCCTGCACGCGCAGCTCATCGCGCAGTCCGGTAGCTCCGAGGTCTTCGGGCCGAGCTGGGAACAGCTCCAGCCCGGTGAGCCCGAACGCGCCGTCCGCCGCGAGCGCTGGTGGGAGCGGAAGCGTGGCGCCCTACTCCACTGCCTCGGGGACGACCAGTCGGCCTACGTCTACGACCTCGAGACCGTGGATGCCCGCCTCGCGTCGCTCGAGTCGCTGAACGCAGTGGACCGCGTGCTCTACGCCATGAAGGCGAACTCCAACCCCGAAATCCTCGAGCGGGTGCGCGCCGCGGGTGCGGGCTTCGAGTGCGTCTCGCCCGGCGAGGTCACGCGGGTCCTGGAGCACTTCCCCGATATCGAGCGCTCGGACATCCTCTTCACGCCCAACTTCGCACCCCGCTCCGAGTATCGGTTCGGGCTCGAGGCGGGCGTGCAGACGACGCTGGACTCCTCGTATCCGCTGCGTAGCTGGCCGGAGCTCTTCGAGGGCGCGGAGCTCTTCCTGCGGATCGACCCCGGCGTCGGACGCGGTCACCACGACAAGGTCCGCACCGCCGGAGCCCAGGCCAAATTCGGCATCCCCATGTTCGAGCTGGAGGAGGTCGCCGAGCTCGCCCGGGCCGCAGGCACGAGGATCGTGGGTCTGCATGCGCACGCCGGCAGCGGCATCCTCACTCCCGAGCACTGGGAGCAGGTCGCCGAGACGCTCGCCGAAGCCGCGGCCCACTTCCCCGACGTGCGCACCTTCGACCTGGGCGGTGGGCTCGGCGTTCCCGAGAAGCCGGCCCAGGATCCACTCGACCTCGCGAAGGTCGCCGCCGGGCTCCAGCACGTGAAGGAAGCCAACCCGGGTAAGGACCTCTGGATCGAGCCCGGCCGGTACGTCGTCGCCGAGTCCGGCGTCCTACTGGCTCGCGTGACCCAGACCAAGGGCAAGGGCGCCACACGCTACGTCGGCATCGCGACCGGCATGAACTCGCTCATTCGTCCCGCGCTGTACGGGTCGTACCACGAGATCGTGAACCTCACGCGCCTCGACGAGGAGCGGACGGAGCGCGTGAACGTCGTGGGTCCGATCTGCGAGACCGGCGACACGCTCGGGCTCGACCGCCTGCTGCCGCCCACGCAGGAAGGCGACGTGCTCTTGATCGCGAACGCGGGCGCCTACGGCATCGTGATGGCATCGCGCTACAACCTCAGGGAGCCGGCGCCGCAGAAGTACGTCTAGCTGGGCGCGCCACGAAGGGTCGTGCGAACCGGATTCGTGCTACCGGCGACCCAGCGGCGTGGCATCGCCGTCCTCGAGCCCGAGCGCCCACCGGATGCCGCCCACGACGTGCGCCCTGAAGACCGGGTCGTTCGTCCAGATGTCCTCCCGGTGCCCGATCGACGTGTAGAACGAGCGCCCCGCGCCATACTCCCGCACCCACGATTGCGGGTAGTCGCCCCCACGCTCGACGTCCGGGAGGCCCTGGATGTCCGTGGCCTCCGTATCGATGCTCAGAAGCACGCGCACCCGCTCGCGCGAGAATCCCACCGGGATCCTGTTGTCGAAGAGGACGTCGATGTTCTCTTCGGGCCGCTCCGGCGTCCACGGGGCCGTCCCGTAGTGGTACATCTCGTCCACGATCGGCCAGCTCGGACCGAGCATGCGTGTGGCCGGATGGGCCCGATCCTCGACCCGGAGCACGAACACGTGGTCCTGCTGGATCGGCTCGCGGAAGTACCCGCCGAGCATCTCCCCGAACTCCGGGAAGTCATAGAAGGTCAGCGCCGCGTTGTGCACGCCGACGAAGCCTCCGCCGTCCCGGACGAAGTCCACCAGCGCCTGCTTCTGGGCGGTGCTCATCGGCAGGTTGCCGTTCGTCATCATCATCACGCCGTCGAAGCCTGCCAGGTAC